>NZ_KV811090.1:0-190644 GCF_001813005.1 Streptococcus sp. HMSC062H02 | reverse complement strand
ATTTTCGAAGAGTATTAGGAGGTCTTTATTTAATAACTATATAATACACAAGGAGACTTAAATTTTACTTAAGAAAAAATATTTTTTTATCTTTTTCGATCCACCCAAATCATGCCTGTACAATCATAAGTAGATAAGGTTTCAAATCCCAGAGAACTATAGAATTCCAAGGTTTTTTCTGTCTGTTCGGTCACTAGTTGGACTTGATAGGCATCTTTGTAATCACCTAAAGCCTCTTTCATTAAGGCACTGCCAATCCCTTGGCGCTGATAGCTAGGCAAAACGATCAAATCCTGGACAAAAATCGATGAAAAACCATCTCCAACCAAACGGACCAAGCCCACCACGGCATCGCCATCAAGTGCTATATAAATCGCTAATGAGTGAGACAAGGCTTTCTTCAACATCTGAGGTTGATGTGTATAATTTGTCCATCCAACTGCCTGATAGAGATGCAAAACATCCTCTAGCTTGACAATTTCTTGCCTTCTAATAGTCATCATCTCAATACCTCTCAGAATTCTCTCAATCTCTTGTACTGTCGTCCATTTTTATCAAAATTTTCAGGAGCCAACCATGTTTCTAAACGAGCTTTGACTTGAGGCCAGTCCTTATCAATCATAGACAACCAATCCGTATCCCTCGTGCGCCCCTTATAAACAACTGCCTGGCGGAAGGTTCCTTCATAAACAAAGCCCAAACGCTCCGCAGCTCGTCTGGATGGGAGATTTAGAGCATCACATTTCCACTCGTAGCGACGATAGTTAAGCTCCTCAAAAACATACCGTGCCAGGAGATACTGGGCTTCTGTCCCTATCCTCGTACCCTTAAGAGCAGGAGAAAAAGTGACGGCACCCACTTCTATTACTCGGTTATTCTGGTCAATACGCATGAGAGAAAAAGTTCCCAAAGCCTTACCAGTTGCCTTGTCTATAATCGCATAGTAAAAACGGTCCTTACGAGCCAACATCTGATTTAAGATAGTAACCAGTTCCTCCATATCTGCCACTGGTTCCTGAAAAAGGTAGGTCCACATCTCACGAGGCGTATCAGGACCATAAACAGCTAGCAGATCCTCCGCATGCTTTTCCACCGAAAGAGTCTCTATCCGAGCGTAGCGCCCTTCTAAGAAATCAATGGAAGGCAATTCTCCTGGAGTATAACCTTCCATTAACTCACCAATCATCTGACCATATTCGTTTACTGGCATTGTTTTCTCCTTGATTCACTTTTCAAACTTTATAATTGCACATAGTATATCATACTTTCATGAAAAAATTCAAAAAATCCTCCAGAGCTGAACTCTGAAGGATTCATTTCTTATTTAATAACGATATTAACAAGTTTGGTTGGCGTCAATAGTCCAGTGGACTATTGAAGGTGGCAGATAGGGCTAATAAACTCGTTATTTAACAACGATATTAACGAGCTTGTTAGGTACCGCAATCACTTTCACGATTTCCTTACCGTCAATCTCTGCTTTGACTTTTTCATCCGCTAGAGCAATTTCTTGCAATTCTTCACGTGATAGGTCTTTAGCGACCATGAGTTTGGCACGGACTTTTCCTTTGATTTGGATGACGATTTCGATTTCGTCTTCAACCAATTTGCTTTCGTCCCAAGTTGGCCAAGCTACATAAGAGATGGACTCACCTGTTGCAGCAACAGTTTGCCAGAGTTCTTCTGCCAAGTGAGGTGCAAATGGGGCAATCAATTGGATAAAGCCTTTGGCGTAGTCCACATAGAGTTTGTCTTCCTTATTAGCAGCGTTGACAAAGACCATAAGTTGGGCAATGGCTGTGTTGAATTTCATGGATTCGATTTGCTCAGTAACAGATTTAACTGTTTCATTGTAGACCTTGTCAAGAGCGCCATTATTTTCCGCAGCGATTTCTTTACTTGTAATCAAACGGTAAACACGGTCAAGGAATTTACGGCTTCCTTCCAGACCTTCTTCTGACCAAGCGATGGAAGCGTCAAGTGGCCCCATGAACATTTCATAAACACGAAGGGTATCAGCACCATATTGTTCCACCACATCGTCTGGGTTGACAACGTTCTTGAGCGATTTAGACATCTTGGCTGGTGCTTGCTCCAACTCTTCTCCTGTTTCCACATGGAAGAAAGAACCGTCACGTTTTTCAACCTTATCAGTCGCTACAAGAGCTCCACGGTGGTCACGGTAGCTTGTTCCCAAAATCATTCCTTGGTTAAAGAGTTTTTGGAATGGCTCCTTAGTCGGAACAACACCGAGGTCATAGAGGAATTTATGCCAGAAACGAGCGTAAAGCAAGTGAAGTACAGCGTGCTCCGCACCACCCACGTAGATATCCACTGGCAACCATTGTTTGAGGAGATCCTCGTCGGCCAATTTTTCTGTGTTGTGTGGGTCGATATAGCGGAGATAGTACCAACTTGAACCTGCCCATTGTGGCATAGTGTTTGTTTCACGACGACCTTTGACACCATCTTCACGCGTCACTTCAAGCCAGTCGGTCAAGTTAGCCAATGGGCTTTCCCCAGTACCTGAAGGACGGATATCCTTGGTGACTGGCAAGACAAGTGGGAGTTCACTTTCAGGAACAGCTGTTGAAGTCCCATCTTCCCAATGAATGATTGGGATTGGCTCACCCCAGTAACGTTGACGGCTAAAGAGCCAGTCGCGGAGACGGTAGGTAACCTTCTCTTGTCCACAACCCTTCTCTTCCAACCAAGCCACAATTTTAGCAATAGCGTCTTCTTTGTTAAGGCCATCTAGGAAGTCTGAATTGACATGAAGACCATCTTCAGTATAGGCAGCTTCTTCAACGTTTCCACCTTCTAGCACTTCTACGATTGGTAGGCCAAATTGTTTGGCAAATTCCCAGTCACGTTGGTCATGGGCAGGAACAGCCATTACCGCACCTGTACCATAGCTAGCAAGAACATAGTCTGCAATCCAGATTGGGATTTCCTTGCCATTGACAGGATTGATGGCAAAAGCACCCGTCCAAACACCAGTTTTTTCCTTGGCAAGGTCGGTACGAGCCAAGTCAGACTTGAGACTAGCTTGGTGTTTGTAGTCTGCAACTGCATCAGCTTGCTCTGGACTTGTGATGGCATCTACTAGTTCATGCTCAGGAGCCAAGACTGTGAAGGTCGCACCGAAAAGAGTATCAGGACGAGTTGTAAAGACGGTGAATTCCTTGTCTGTTCCTTTTACTTTGAAGGTTACATTGGCACCAGTTGATTTCCCAATCCAGTTACGTTGCATATCCTTGATAGACTCTGGCCAATCCAACTCATCCAAGTCGTTAAGCAAGCGCTCTGCATAGGCCGTAATTTTGAGCATCCATTGGCGCATTGGTTTGCGGACAACGGGATAGCCACCACGCTCAGAAGTTCCATCAGGAAGCACTTCTTCGTTGGCAATGGCTGTTCCTAGTTCCTCAACCCAGTTTACTGGCACTTCCGCTTCATAGGCCAAGCCTTTTTCGTAAAGCTTGGTGAAAATCCACTGCGTCCATTTGTAGTAGTTTGGATCTGTTGTGTTGACTTCACGGTCCCAGTCGTAAGAGAATCCAAGCGCATTGATTTGACGTTTGAAGTTGGCAATGTTTTCTGCTGTAAATTCTGCCGGGTCATTCCCCGTATCCATAGCGTATTGCTCAGCTGGCAAACCAAAGGCATCCCAACCCATTGGGTGAAGGACATTGTAACCTTGGGCACGTTTGTAACGGCTAAGGATATCAGTCGCTGTATAACCTTCTGGGTGTCCTACGTGCAATCCAGCTCCTGAAGGATATGGGAACATATCGAGAGCATAAAACTTCGGTTTTGATGCATCTGTTCCTGTCTTAAATGTATGATGTTCTGCCCAGTAGCCCTGCCACTTAGGCTCAATTTCTTTATGATTGTAAAAACTCATGGTCTCTCTCCAATTTTATGATGTTACTATTATACCATTTTCAAGAGATTTTTACAGATGAAATCATGAAGTTTCCATTGATACCTATTACAAAACATACTCTAACTATTTCCTTTTAATTGACCACTAAAATTGAAAGTTGTATAATGCTAACTGGAGGAAATAATCATGGATTTACAAACTATTTTTGCATATGGGTTCATTCTCATTTTCATCATCACAGAAACGTGGATTAAAAGGAAAACAAAATCAAACAATGAAAATAACTCTGAAGACAAAGGAAGTCGTTACATCATTATTGGTAGTGTTGTTTGTTGTCTTCTATTAATGAATGAACAACTTCTACCTTCTATAGCTCAATTGCCACATTTTTTGATCTATATTGGAATTCTCCTTTCTCTAGCCGGCTTTGTATTACGTATCTATGCAGTTAATTATCTTGGGAAGAATTTTACACTTGCGGTTCAAACAACAGATAGTCAGCAGTTGGTAGAAGCAGGTCCCTACTCTATAGTAAGAAATCCTGCCTATACTGGTAGCATCGTATCCATACTTGGCTTGTCAATTGTTTCATTAAATCCTCTCACAATTATTATTTGTCTCATTCTATTGGTAGTTGGTTACAGTATTCGATTAAAAGTAGAAGAAAAAGCCTTATACAATCATTTTGGAGAAGCATATGAAACATACTGTCAAAAGGTTCGCTATCGAATTTTCCCTTATATTTGGTAATTTCATTCAAATATAACATACCTTTCAACTAGATTTGAATGATTACTAAACATGATAAATATTTTTTTAATGAAGGATTGAGTTTTGCGTTATGCAAGATTCAATCTTTTTAGTTTGATTTCACTCTGTTTATATCGGATACCACTATGTTGGACTTTAGGGTATTATTTCTCTAAAATAATTCTAGCTTTCCTTTCATAACATCTCCCAAAAATTTTTACTTTTTCGGAACTATTGATTTAAATCATATCCTTTAACTCAAAATTAGCTCCTAATCGGAGCTAACTTCTATTAACTATTTGTCTCTAACATCTTCTCACGTCCGAGCTCTCGATAACTACGGTCACCAACAACTTCTACGCTAAACTGACCGTCCTCATATTCAAGAATCGTCACGCTACCATTATCGAGACCATGCGGATGCATGCCATTGATCAGATAAACAATGGTACCAATCGTCATTCCATGGCTCACAACGAGGGCATTACCCCCACCTTGTTCTTCCATTTCTTTAGCAATCGCTTCAAAGCCTTCCTTGATTCGACCACTGAGTTTTTCCCAACCTTCAGCCCAGCCTGCAGTATCAACCTCTACCAAACCTTCTGCTAGTTCTGCATAAGACAACTGATGAACATGGTCTACATTGAAAATTCTCGGAATCAATCCCATAAAGAGGTCCCCATCATAGGCTCCATCAAAACTACCAAAGCACCACTCACGGATTCGCTTGTCCATGCGGTAAGGGATTTTCCCCTGTAGGCCAAGTTCTTCTAGGATAATTCCCATGGTTTGAATAGTCCGCCCTGAATCACTGGAATAAGCGCGGTCAAACTGCAAACCAGACTCTCTCAAGCCAATTCCCAGTTCATGGATTCCCAACTCACCTTCTGCAGTCAGAGGCGTATCACTCCATCCTTGTGCACGTCCAATCGTGTTAAACATCGTTTTCCCATGACGGACCAAGTACAATCTTACTTTAGACATTTTCTATCCTCCATTTCTTCTATTATATCATGGATCAAAGAAATATTCGGCTTTCAAAAGCAAAGCCAACATTTGTAAATTATCCAAAAGAAAAGCTACCCTCATGGTAGCTTCCCTAGGAGATTATTATGAAAAAGTTTAGGATTTCTATTAAATAAAGTTAGGAGGTCTTTATTTAATGATTATAGTATACACAGTCATCCTTAAACTCAACTTAAATCCTCTCTCTTTTTTATTAATTTTTAAAACTATGGATTGGAGCTGGGATTTGCCCACCACGAGAGATGAAATCAACAGACGAAGCCCCGTTGACTTTCATCACTGGAGCTGTCCCTAGCAAGCCACCAAACTCAATCATATCGCCTTCTTTGCCCTTTGGAATAATACGGACAGCCGTTGTTTTCATGTTAATAACACCAATGGCCGCCTCATCCGCAATCATAGCTGCAATGGTTTCAGCAGGCGTATCTTCCGGAATGGCAATCATATCCAGCCCAACTGAACAGATAGCCGTCATGGCTTCTAGTTTCTCTAAATTCAGAGAGCCATCTTGCACCGCAGCAATCATCCCCTCATCTTCAGAAACGGGGATAAAAGCACCTGACAAGCCACCGACTTGGTTACAAGCCATCACTCCGCCCTTCTTAACTTGGTCATTCAAAAGAGCGAGGGCAGCCGTCGTCCCATGCGTACCAACTGTTTCTAGGCCCATTTCCTCAAGGACACGTGCCACAGAATCACCAACTGCAGGAGTTGGCGCCAAGCTTAGATCGACAATTCCAAAGTTAACACCCAGTCTCTCGCTGGCCATCTGACCAACTAATTGACCGATACGAGTAATCTTGAAGGCCGTTTTCTTGACTGTTTCCGCTACTACATCAAAGCTCTGTCCACGAACTTTTTCCAAGGCACGCTTGACCACACCAGGACCCGAAACCCCGACATTGATGATAACATCTGCTTCGCCAACACCATGAAAGGCCCCTGCCATAAAAGGATTGTCCTCAACAGCATTAGCAAATATGACCAACTTGGCCGCACCCATATCTGACAGCATAGCTGTTTCCTTGATGATACGTCCCATATCAGCGACCGCAGTCATGTTGATACCTGACTTGGTCGAGCCGATATTGACGGACGAACAAACCTTGTCTGTCTCAGCTAGAGCGCGGGGGATAGAATTGATGAGAATTTCATCTCCTTTTTGGTAGCCTTTTTGTACCAAAGCTGAGAATCCACCGATAAAGTCAACACCGATCTTCTTAGCCGCCCTATCAAGAGCCTTTGCCAAAACAAGATAGTCTGTCGTATCAGTCGCAGCACCAATTAAAGAAATCGGAGTCACCGATACCCGTTTATTAACAATAGGAATCCCAAGTTCTGCAGCAATTTCGTCTCCTACAGCCACTAAATTTGCAGCTTTAGTGGTGATTTTTTGGTAAATCTTTTCAGCAGCACGTTCAATATCTGGATCAATGCAGTCCAAAAGGGAAATCCCCATGGTGATGGTTCTGATATCGAAGTTCTGCTCCTCAATCATGGCAATGGTTTCTGTAACTTGTCTAATATCCATAGCCGCCTCCTAGATATTATACATAGCGTCAAAAATCGCCGCACTTTGAATATTGATTTTGACATTCAAGGCCTGACCGAAAGTTTCAAACTCATTTCGTAGATAAGTGAAATCCTGTTTTTCGTCACTAGAGACGACCGCCATCATAGTAAAGTATTCATCCAACACCGTCTGAGAAATATCGTCAATATTCAAACCCAAGTCTGCAATCTTAGTAGACACGCCTGCAACAATCCCAGCCTTATCCTTACCAACCACTGTAATAATAGCCTTCATCCTTATACCCCATTTCTACGATTTTTAGAAAAACTGAACGTTTTTGATTTTCTTTTTCCCTAGTATAGCATATTTCCATAGAAAATACTAAAAAACGCCTGCTTACGAAGTTGTTCTTAAGAAAAAAACAATTTCGTAAACAAGCGTCTACCCTATCAAATGATGATGAGTGTTCCCGCTAGGACTGAAGTCCCAGCGGTAGACCAGAGCTAGACTAAGAGCACAAGACTCCATCATCATAACACTCAACAAAATTGATGATTTTATACTAATTCGATGATCGCCATTGGCGCAGCATCACCACGACGTGGTTCAGTTTTAAGGATACGAGTGTATCCACCGTTACGTTCAGCATAACGAGGTGCGATTTCTGAGAACAATTTTTGAAGTGCTGTAGTAGAAGTGTACTTATCAGTTGCTTCATCATAGTTTTCAGATGCGATTTCATTACGTACGAAAGCAGCTGCTTGACGACGTGCATGCAAATCACCACGTTTACCTAGAGTAATCATTTTTTCAACAGTTTTACGGATTTCTTTAGCACGAGCTTCAGTTGTCACGATTGATTCGTTGATCAAAAGGTCAGTTGTCAAATCGCGAAGCATTGCTTTACGTTGTGAGCTAGTGCGTCCTAGTTTACGGTAAGCCATGTATTCCTCCTTTATTTATCTTTTAATCCAAGACCCAAGTCAATGAGTTTGAGTTTCACTTCTTCCAAACTCTTGCGTCCAAGATTTCGTACTTTCATCATCTCTGCTTCAGATTTTTCTGTCAAATCATGCACAGTATTGATACCGGCACGTTTCAAACAGTTGTATGAACGCACAGACAAGTCCAGTTCCTCAATCGTACGATCCAAAATACGATCGTCAGATTCAGTATCAGCTTCTTTCATCACTTCAGTTGACTTAGCAATCTCAGTAAGATTTGTAAACAAATCAAGATGTTCTGTCAAGATACGTGCTGAAAGCCCTAAAGCATCTTCTGGAATAATTGTTCCATTAGTCAAGATTTCAAGGGTTAATTTGTCAAATCCATCATTGCTACCTACACGAGCAGGCTCTACTTGATAGTTGACTTTTGTAACTGGTGTATAAATAGAATCTACAGCAAGTGTTCCAACTGGTGCATTATCTTTTTTGTTTTCATCAGCAGGTACATATCCACGACCACTGTTAACAGTCATTGTCGCTTTTAGAGAAGAACCTTCACCGATTGTAAAGAGATAATGATCTGGATTTACAATCTCAATATCACTGTCAGTCAAAATGTCTCCAGCTGTAATTTCAGCAGGACCTTCAACGTCCAGTTCAATGATTTTTTCGTCTTCAACGTATGATTTCACTGCAATCCCTTTAATGTTCAGAATGATTTGCATCACGTCTTCACGAACACCTGGAACTGTGTCGAACTCATGCAAGACACCTTCAATGTTGATAGATGTCACTGCTGCTCCTGGTAGAGAAGCTAGTAGTACACGACGAAGAGAGTTACCAAGAGTTGTACCGTAGCCACGTTCAAGTGGTTCGATTACAAACTTGCCATAATCTTTATTTTCATCAATTTTTGTTATATTTGGTTTTTCAAACTCAATCATTTAGTTACTCCCTCTTAAACGAAAAGCAGTGTAATGCGATGATTATACACGGCGACGTTTTGGAGGACGAGCACCATTGTGTGGCACTGGAGTCACATCACGAATTGCTGTTACTTCAAGACCAGCGGCAGCAAGCGCACGAATAGCTGACTCACGACCAGAACCTGGACCTTTTACAGTAACTTCAACTGATTTAAGACCGTGTTCTTGTGCAGATTTAGCAGCAGCTTCAGAAGCCATTTGAGCAGCGAATGGTGTAGATTTACGAGAACCTTTGAAACCAAGAGCACCAGCTGATGACCAAGCAATTGCATTACCATGCACATCAGTAATCATAACAATAGTGTTATTAAATGTAGCGTGAATATGAGCAATACCAGATTCGATATTCTTTTTCACACGACGTTTACGTGTTGGTTTAGCCAAGACTTTTACCTCCTATATTATTTTTTCTTACCAGCAATCGCAACAGCTTTACCTTTACGAGTGCGAGCGTTGTTTTTAGTGTTTTGTCCACGGACAGGAAGTCCACGACGGTGACGAATCCCACGGTAAGAACCGATTTCCATCAAACGTTTGATGTTCAAGTTTACTTCACGACGAAGGTCACCTTCAACTTTGATTGCATCCACTTCACGACGGATAGCATCCTCTTGATCTGATGTAAGGTCACGTACACGAACATCTTCTGAGATTCCAGCAGCAGCCAAAATTTTCTTAGATGTTGCAAGTCCGATACCATAAACGTAAGTCAATGAGATTACTACGCGTTTGTCATTTGGAATGTCAACTCCAGCAATACGAGCCATTTTTTCTCCTTTCTATCTTATCCTTGACGTTGTTTGTGTTTTGGATTTGCTGGGCAAATTACCATAACACGACCATTACGACGAATTACTTTACAGTATTCGCAAATTGGTTTGACCGATGGTCTTACTTTCATTTCTTATCCCTCCAAGTTTTTCGATTATTTAAAGCGGTAAGTGATACGTCCACGTGTCAAGTCATATGGACTCATCTCGACAGTAACACGATCTCCCGCTAAAATACGAATATAGTTTTTACGAATTTTACCAGAAACTGTTGCTAAAATCTGATGTCCATTTTCAAGTTCAACCGTAAACATTGCGTTAGGCATTGTATCGACTACTTTGCCTTCAACTTCAATCACATCGTCTTTTGCCACGCAAAAGCACCTCCATAAATTTCGATTCGATGCCTCTGAAAACAGAGACAACAATTATAAGTCAGACTATCTCAGTATAACATTTGTAGCGATTTTTTGCAAGTGTGAAAAACGCTTTATTTCAAATTTGTCAATACTTTTTCGATGTCTTTGAACACATCATTGATATCTTGATTTCCTTCGATATCGTGGACTAATCCTTTGGCACGGTAGTGAGCAATGATTGGTTCACCTTGGGCGATATTCACATCCAAACGACGCTTCACTGTCTCAGGTTTATCATCTTCACGTTGGTAGTAATCTTCCTCTTTATAGTCAACTGGTGGGTTGAAAACTTTGTGGAAGGTTTCACCTGTTTCGCGGTGGATGATACGACCACTCAAACGTTCCAAGAGACAATCTGGATTCACTTCGATATTGATCACACCTTCTAGTTCGATACCAAGTTCCGCCAATGTTTTGTCCAAGGCATGGGCTTGTTCAATCGTACGTGGGTAACCATCCAACAAGAAACCTGTTTCCTTGATGTCATCCTGTGAAAGGCGTTCTTTAACGATTCCATTTGTAACTTCATCTGGAACCAACTCACCTTTGTCAATATAAGACTTCGCAAGTACACCCATTTCAGTTTGATTTGCCATAGCAGCACGGAACATATCTCCAGTTGAAATGTGTGCCACGTGGAATTGCTCCACAATTTTAGCTGCTTGCGTTCCCTTACCTGCTCCAGGTAAGCCCATAATCAAAAGATTCATGATAGGATCTCCTTATTTTGTATTTAAATAGAAGCAGAAATCTCTTTCAACCCCTATTTAAAAACAAAATAGAAGAGGGGAGACGAAAATCTCTCTGATAGATAGATCTTCATACTCCACTCTCTAAGCAAAAGTAATTTTGCTTTTATTCTGTTTTATCCATGAAACCAACATACTTACGTTTCAATAGGTAACCTTCTAACTGTTTGATTCCTTCGATACCAGTTGAGATAATGATCAAAAGACTAGTTCCCCCAAAAGCAACAGCTTCTGAAAGACCAAAGACATCTTTTGCCACAATCGGCAAGATTGAAATCACACCAAGGAAGATTGATCCGACAGTCGCAAGGCGACGAAGAAGTTTCGACATGAATTCTTCAGTTCCCTTACCAGGACGGACACCATGAATGTAGGCTCCACTCTTTTGCAAGTTTTCTGCTGCCTTCTCTGGATTGATCTGTACAAATGTATAGAAGAATGTAAAGAGAATGATCAACAAGGCATACATAGCAACACCTGTCGGAGATGTTGTAGATAACATTTCCTGTGCTGTACGTACCCAAGCCCAATCATGACCTGTAGCACTCAAAAATTGAAGAATGGCTGCAGGTGCTGCTGTAATGGAACTTGCAAAGATAACTGGGATAACCCCCGCTGGGTTCACCTTCAATGGAAGGTATGAGCTTGATGGGGCTCCTTGAGCAACTTTTGTATATTGGATTGGAATTTTATATTCTGCCTGTTGAACAAAGGTTGTAAAGTATACAATCAACAAGACAGCGATAATCAAAATAACGACAAAGATAATAGATGAAGTCAAACGGCTACTTGGAATATTGACGAAGTAGTCAACATAGATGCCTTTAATCATCTCAGGAATTGAAGCAACAATACCTGCAAAGATGATCATAGAAACACCGTTTCCGTATCCCTTATCTGTAATTTGTTCCCCAAGCCAGGTTACAATCATACTACCTGCTGTGAGTATAATACCAATAGTAACAAAAACTTGTGGAGTTAAAGCTGTCGTTAATAATTTCGCTCCAGATAGAGTATTAAATCCTGCTGTAATCCCGATAGATTGAACAAATGCAAGCACAAGTGCAATATAACGAGTAGCTTGGTTTAGTTTTCTCCGTCCTACTTCTCCTTGTTTGCCCCATTCTACAAACTTCGGTAAAATATCCATTTGTAGCAATTGAACAACGATTGAAGCAGTGATATACGGACTTACTCCGAGTGCAAAAACGGAGAAGTTCTTCATGGCATTCCCTGAAACAAGACTAAGCATGTTCAAGAAAGATAAACCACTGAGAGCTTCTAAACTTTTTGCATTCACACCTGGAACAGTGATACTTGTCCCAATACGGAAAACAAGAATGATAAAAATCGTAAAGAGAATTTTTGATCGAACTTGTTTAACCTTGAGCGCTTCTTTTAGTAATTTAAAAAACATGGGTCACCTCTCTTAGATGACTTCTACAGAACCACCTTTAGCAGTGATAGCTTCCTCAGCTGATTTAGAGAATTTAGCTGCTTTCACAGTCAATTTCTTAGTCAACTCACCGTTACCAAGAATTTTAACTCCTGATTTTTCAGCTTTCACAATTCCTGCTTCGATAAGTACAACTGGAGTTACTTCTGCACCGTCTTCAAAGACGTTCAATTGGTCAAGGTTTACAATTGCGTATTCTTTAGCGTTGATGTTAGTGAATCCACGTTTTGGAAGACGACGGAACAATGGAGTTTGTCCACCTTCAAAACCAAGGCGAACTCCGCCACCGCTACGAGCTTTTTGACCTTTTTGACCGCGACCAGATGTTTTACCGTTACCTGATGAAGTACCACGACCAACACGGTTACGTACTTTACGAGAACCTTCTGCAGGTTTCAATTCATGAAGTTTCATTATTATTTTCTCCTCTTTTGTAAAATGCTAGCGCCGATAAGAGAGAAAAGGTTGTCTCCCTTATCAACTCGCCTATACATGGTCATCTAAGATGACTATACCTAGTTTTAGGGGATGAGTATTGCCACATCCCCTAAAAATTCATTAGTTTACTTCTTCAACTGTTACCAAGTGAGATACTGCAGTGATCATACCACGGATAGCAGCGTTGTCTTCTTTGATAACAGAGCTGTTCAATTTGCCAAGTCCAAGTGCTACAACAGTTTTACGTTGTGATGGAATGCGTCCGATTGGAGACTTAGTCAAAGTAATTTTAATTTGAGCCATTTTATCCCCTTTCTTATGCCAAATCAGAAACTGAAATACCACGAAGGGCAGCAACTTCTTCAGCGCGTTTCAATTGTTTCAAACCTTCAACAGTTGCGCGAACAATGTTGATTGGAGTGTTAGAACCAAGTGATTTAGATGTAATATCTGCCACACCTGCCAATTCCACAACGGCACGAACTGCACCACCAGCGGCAACTCCAGAACCTTCTACAGCAGGTTTCAACAATACTTTAGCTCCACCGAATTCTGAAAGAACTTCGTGTGGGATTGTTGTTCCAACCATAGGAACCTCAATCAAGTTTTTCTTAGCATCTTCTACTGCTTTGCGGATTGCTTCTGGAACTTCTTGAGCTTTACCAGTACCAAATCCTACGCGACCGTTGTGGTCACCAACAACAACAAGAGCTGCGAAACGAAGACGACGTCCACCTTTAACAACTTTTGTAACACGGTTGACAGCAACTACGCGTTCTTCTAATTCAACTGCATTGTCTTTAAATGCCATTTTCTAGTGTCCTCCTATTAGAATTTCAATCCGTTTTCACGAGCTGCATCAGCCAAAGCTTTCACACGTCCGTGATATAGATATCCACCGCGGTCGAACACCACTTCTGAAATACCTTTAGCGTTTGCACGTTCTGCAACGAGTTTACCGACAGTAACGGCTTGTTCAGTTTTAGTTCCTTTTGAAACTTCTTTGTCAAGAGTTGAAGCACTTGCGAGCGTTACACCCGCTACGTCATCAATCACTTGAGCGTAGATGCCTGTATTAGAACGGAATACGTTCAAACGTGGGCGATCAGCAGTTCCAGAGAGTTTTCCGCGAACGCGACGGTGGCGTTTTTGGCGGAGTTTGTTTTTATCTGGTTTAGAAATCACAGTTTTCACCTCTTTAGTTTTAAATCATGTGCTATGCACTAAGTTGGAAAATAGGTCGGTGGTTGAAAATCAACCACTCAACATTATTTACCTGTTTTACCTTCTTTACGGCGAACGAATTCACCAACGTAACGGATACCTTTACCTTTATATGGTTCTGGTGAACGAAGGCTACGTACGTAAGCAGCTGTTTGACCAACTACTTCTTTTGAAATTCCGCTAACAACGATTGTTGTTGGGTTTGGAAGTTCAAAAGTAATTCCTTCTGGAGCTTCAACTTCGTCTGGATGAGATTTACCAACAGCCAAAACAAGTTTTTTACCTTGAAGTTGTGCACGGTAACCAACCCCACGCATTTCAAGTTCTTTCTTGAATCCTTCTGATACACCAATTACCATGTTGTTCAAAAGGGCACGAGTAGTTCCATGGATTGTTTTCATTTCTTTTGAATCGTTTGGACGGTGAAGAGTTACTTCAGTACCTTCCACACGAATTTCAATATCTTTTGAGAACTCACGAGTAAGCTCTCCTTTAGGTCCTTTTACAGTTACAACGTTGTCATTGTTAGTGATTTCAACACCAGCAGGCAACACGATAACTTTATTACCAATACGTGACATGTTTATTTTCTCCTGTTAAATTGTCAGGCCAGAATGGCCAGTTTTCACGGGGGCTTAAATCGATTTCTCGATTTAAAGGAACATTTAGGTTTCAATTCCAAAGTGAATCTAGGCATCGTCTCGCCGGCATAACTTTGGGTTAGGCAAGAGACGATAACGAAGAGTCACAAAGAAATTGGGAGCTAAATATTACCAAACGTAAGCGATAACCTCACCACCAACATTCTTTTGGCGAGCTTCTTTATCAGTAAGCAAACCTTCAGAAGTTGAAAGAATAGCAATTCCAAGTCCGTTAAGAACTTTTGGAAGATCTTCACGTTTCTTGTAGACACGAAGTCCTGGTTTAGAAACACGTTTCAAGTTAGTGATAACTTTTTCACCGTTTGGTCCGTATTTAAGGAATACACGGATGATGCCTTGTTTGTCATCTTCGATGATTTCTACGTTCTTAACAAAACCTTCGCGTTTAAGGATTTCAGCAATCCCTTTTTTGATGTTTGATGCAGGTACTTCAAGTACTTCGTGTTTCGCTTGGTTAGCGTTACGAATACGAGTTAGGAAGTCTGCGATTGGGTCAGTCATAACCATTTTGTTTTTCTCCTCTTACTAGTAGTTTGCAAGTTGCACTTGCTAGTTAATACATGATACAAAGAGCGTAACAGCAAGAGCAAAAATAGACAATTTGATGCTGGAGCGATGCTCCAAAGAAAATTGGTCTTTTTTGCCAAAGCTGTAGCTCGTGTTCAAATTGGCAAGCCCAACTGAACCCGGGCTAAACTCTGCGTGAAAAAGATAAACTTTCCTAGAAACTTCAGTTTCTTCGTCAAGTTTCCTATTTTCACTTTGAGTTTTGACGCCCTTGATATCTTAAATTACCAAGATGCTTTTGTTACACCAGGAATTTGTCCTTTGTAAGCTAATTCACGGAAGCAAACACGGCAAAGTTTAAATTTGCGGTAAACTGAATGTGGACGACCACATTTTTCACAACGAGTATAAGCTTGAGTAGAGAACTTCGCTGGACGTTTGTTCTTAGCAATCATTGATTTTTTAGCCATTAGATTTACCTCCTATATTATTTTGCAAAAGGCATTCCAAGGCCTGTAAGCAATGCACGTGACTCTTCGTCAGTGTTAGCAGTTGTTACGATAACGATGTCAAGACCACGAGTTTTGTCAACGTCATCAAAGTTGATTTCTGGGAAGATCAATTGTTCTTTCACACCAAGAGTGTAGTTTCCGCGTCCATCAAATGATTTTGTTGGAACACCGTGGAAGTCACGCACGCGTGGAAGTGAAACTGAAACCAATTTGTCCAAGAATTCGTACATACGTTCACCACGAAGGGTAACTTTTGCACCAATCGCTACACCTTCACGAAGACGGAAGCCGGCGATTGATTTTTTAGCTTTAGTGATAAGTGGTTTTTGACCTGAGATAAGTGCCAATTCTTCAGCAGCTTTTTCAAGACTTTTAGCGTTTGATACAGCTTCACCAACACCCATGTTCAAAACGATCTTATCTACTTTAGGCACAGCCATCACTGATGAGTAGTTGAATTGTTCTGTCAAAGCAGGAACTACTTCATTAAGATATTTTTCTTTTAAACGATTTGCCATTATACTTCTCCTTTCCTTCGTGATTAATCAAGCACTTCGCCTGATTTTTTGTTGTAGCGAACTTTTTTACCGTCTACAAATTTGTAACCAACACGACCAGCTACACCATTTTTGTCCAATACTTGAACGTTTGATACGTGGATAGCTGCTTCTTTCTCGATGATACCACCTTGAGGAAGTTCGTTAGTTGGACGTTGGTGTTTCTTAACGATGTTAACACCTTCAACGATAACTTTGTTTACTTTTGGAAGGGCAGTAAGGACAACAGCTTCTGTTCCCTTATCTTTACCAGCGATTACGCGAACTTTGTCGCCTTTTTTTACAAACATTAGGTTTCTCCTTAATTTTTCTTACGCCCATAAGGGCACCCTAGCTTGAAGCTAGGGGACTAGTTTGTTTCTAAAAATTAAAGTACTTCTGGAGCAAGTGACACGATCTTCATGAAGCCACCTTCACGCAATTCACGTGCAACTGGGCCAAAGATACGTGTTCCGCGAGGAGTTTTGTCTTCACGGATGATAACTGCTGCGTTTTCGTCAAATTTGATGTATGAACCATCAGCACGACGAGCACCTGATTTAGTACGAACGATAACAGCTTTTACAACGTCACCTTTTTTAACCGCACCACCAGGAGTAGCTTGTTTTACAGATGCCACGATAACATCACCGATGTTTGCAAATTTACGTCCTGAACCACCAAGAACTTTGATAGTCAAGATTTCGCGCGCACCGCTGTTGTCTGCGACTTTCAAACGAGTTTCTGTTTGAATCATTTCAGTTTTCTCCTTTCAGGTTTGATTAGATGATGACCGCTTCTTCAACAACTTCTACAAGACGGAAACGTTTTGTAGCTGAAAGCGGACGAGTTTCCATGATACGTACGATATCGCCTTCTTTGGCAACATTGTTTTCATCATGTGCTTTGTATTTTTTAGAGTAGTTAATACGTTTACCATAGACTGGGTGGTTACGTTTTGTTTCAACTACAACTGTGATTGTCTTGTCCATTTTGTCAGATACAACACGTCCAACAAGAACTTTACGATTATTGCGTTCCATTGAAATTTCTCCTTCCCTAGTCTATTATTTCGCTTCAGATTGAACTGTTTTGATACGAGCGATTTGTTTTTTAACTTCTTTCAAGCGAGCTGTTTGTTCCAATTGACCAGTAGCAGCTTGGAAACGAAGTTCAAACAATTCTTTTTTCAATTCGTTTTCGCGCTTCGCGAGTTCTTCTTGAGAAAGACCACGAAGTTCTTTAACAAATTCTTTTACTTCATTAAGTTTCATGCCTTCTCCTTATTCTGCTTCACGTTTTACGAATTTACATTTAACTGGCAATTTGTGGCTTGCAAGACGAAGCGCTTCGCGAGCGATTTCTTCAGATACACCAGCGATTTCGAACATCACTTTACCACGTTTAACTGGTGCAACCCAACCTTCAGGTGCCCCTTTACCAGATCCCATACGCACACCGATAGCTTTAGCAGTGTATGATTTGTGTGGGAAGATTTTAATCCAAACTTTACCACCACGTTTCATGTAACGAGTCATGGCGATACGAGCAGCTTCGATTTGGCGGTTAGTGATCCAGTGGCTAGTTGTAGCTTGAAGACCGTATTCACCGAATGCTACTTCTTTTCCACCTTTTGCTTCACCGCGCATTTTTCCACGGAATTCACGACGGTGTTTAACACGTTTAGGTACTAACATTGGTTATTTACCTCCTTTAGTGTTTTTACGAGTTGGAAGAACTTCACCACGGTAGATCCATACTTTAACACCAAGTTTACCGTATGTAGTATCTGCTTCTTCCCAAGCGTAATCGATATCTGCACGAAGTGTGTGAAGTGGAACAGTTCCTTCAGAGTATCCTTCAGCACGGGCGATATCTGCACCGTTCAAACGACCTGATACTTGAGTTTTAATTCCTTTAGCTCCAGCACGCATTGCACGTTGGATTGCTTGTTTTTGTGCACGACGGAAAGCGACACGTTGCTCCAATTGACGAGCAATTCCTTCACCTACAAGGTGAGCATCCAAATCAGGTTGTTTGATTTCGATGATGTTGATGTGTACTTGTTTTCCAGTCAATTTGTTAAGTTTTGCACGGAGTGCATCAACGTTAGCACCACCTTTACCGATAACCATACCTGGTTTAGCAGTGTGAAGTGAAACGTTAACTTTGTTTACTGCGCGTTCAATTTCGATAGTTGAAACTGCTGCGTCAGCAAGTTCTTTTTGAACGAATTTACGGATTGCAAGATCTTCATGAAGGTAATCCGCGTATTCTTTTTCAGCATACCATTTGGCATCCCAATCACGGATGATGCCGACACGCATACCAATTGGATGTACTTTTTGACCCACGATGTTACCTCCTTATTTTTCTGCAACAGCCACAGTGATGTGAGCTGTACGTTTGTTGATTGGTGAAGCTGAACCTTTCGCACGTGGACGGAAACGTTTCATAGTTGGTCCTTCGTTTGCGAATGCTTCAGATACTACCAAGTTAGCTTTGTCCAAACCAAAGTTGTTTTCAGCGTTAGCTACAGCTGAATTCAAGACTTTCAAGATGATTTCAGCAGCTTTGTTTGGTGTGAATGTCAAGATTGCAATAGCATCGGCTACGCTTTTACCACGGATGTTGTCAAGAACAAGACGTGATTTACGAGGTGAAACACGTACTGTACGAGCCATTGCTTTAGCTGAAGTAATTTCTGCCATTTATGTTCTCCTTATTTTCTACGTGTTTTCTTGTCGTCTGCAGCGTGACCTTTGTAAGTACGAGTTGGTGCAAATTCACCAAGTTTGTGACCTACCATGTCTTCTTGGATGTAAACAGGTACGTGTTTACGTCCGTCATAAACTGCAATAGTGTAACCAATGAAACTTGGGAAGATCGTTGAACGACGTGACCAAGTTTTGATAACTTTTTTCTTTTCGTCGTTAGCTTGAGCTTCAACTTTTTTCATCAAATGCTCATCGACGAAAGGTCCTTTTTTAAGACTGCGTCCCATTTTTATATTTTCTCCTTTAAATGTTGTACCACAGCGGCTTGCGCTCACATGGAGCGCTACCGAGCTGGCGGATTTCCTAGTTGCTTAGGCGACTAGTTTACTATTATTTCTCGTTGCGACGACGAACGATAAGTTTGTCAGATTTCGCTTTCTTGTTACGAGTTTTAAGACCAAGAGCAGGTTTGCCCCATGGAGTAGATGGCGCTTTACGACCAACTGGTGCTTTACCTTCACCACCACCGTGTGGGTGATCGTTAGGGTTCATTACAGAACCACGAACTGTTGGGCGGATACCTTTCCAACGGCTACGTCCTGCTTTACCAAGGTTTACAAGTCCATGTTGTTCGTTTCCGACAACACCAACTGTAGCACGACAAGTTCCAAGAATCATACGAACTTCGCCAGATTGAAGACGAACAAGAACGTATTTACCTTCTTGACCCAATACTTGGGCAGAAGCACCAGCAGCACGTACCAATTCTCCACCACGACCTGGTTTCAATTCGATGTTGTGGATCAAAGTACCAACTGGGATGTTAGCAAGTGGAAGAGCGTTTCCGACTTTGATATCTGCTTCAGGACCTGAAACGATACGTTGACCAACTTCAAGACCTTTTGGAGCGATGATGTATGCTTTCACACCGTCAGTGTAGTGTACAAGAGCGATGTTTGCAGAACGGTTTGGATCGTACTCGATAGTTTTAACAACTGCTTCAACGTTGTCTTTGTTACGTTTGAAGTCAACCAAACGGTAGAAACGTTTGTGTCCACCACCTTGGTGACGAACAGTGATACGACCGTTGTTGTTACGACCAGCCTTGCTCTTCAAAGCAACAAGCAATGATTTTTCAGGAGTGCTTGTTGTGATTTCAGCGAAATCCAAAGAAGTCATATTACGGCGACCGTTTGTTGTTGGTTTATAAACACGAATTCCCACGATATTTCCTCCTTAGATTATTCAGCTTCAGCAGCGAACAACTCGATTGCTTTTGAATCAGCTGTAAGTGTGATGATAGCTTTTTTAGTTTTGTTAGTAAAACCAGTGTAACGTCCAACACGTTTTGCTTTTGGTTTTACGTTGATTGTGTTAACGTTGGCAACTTTAACACCTTCGAAAGCAGCTTCAACAGCTTGCTTGATCAAAAGTTTGTGTGCACGAGTGTCAACTTCAAATACATATTTTCCTGCTTCAAGTTGAGCCATTGAGCTTTCAGTGATGACAGGTTTTTTGATAACATCATACAAATTCATTATGCAAGAACCTCCTCGATTTTAGAGATAGCTGCTTGTGTGACAAGAAGTTTGTCGCTATTTGCGATGTCAAGAACACTTGCAGTTGTAGCAGTTGCAACTTTCACGTTTGGAAGGTTACGAGCTGAAAGAGCTGCGAATTCATTTCCTTCTTCAAGGATAACAAGAACTTTAGAATCGATGCTCAATGCTGCAAGAACTTTTGCAAATTCAGCAGTTTTTGGAGCTGTAAATGAAAGAGCATCTACAGCTACGAATTTGTTTTCAGCAACTTTTTCAGAGTAAACTGATTTAAGAGCTAGGCGACGAACTTTTTGTGGAAGTTTGTAGCCGTATGAACGTGGAGTTGGTCCGAAGACAACACCACCACCACGCCATTGTGGTGAGCGGATAGAACCTTGACGAGCACGTCCAGTTCCTTTTTGACGCCATGGTTTGCGTCCACCACCTGATACTGCAGAGCGGTTTTTAACAGCGTGTGTTCCTTGACGAAGGCTTGCGCGTTGGCTGATGATCACATCAAACACAACTGATTCATTTGGTTCAATACCAAATACTGCATCGTTAAGAACAACTTGGCCAGCTTCTTTACCAGTTTGGTCAAATAATGTTACGTTTGCCATTGTGACTGATTTCCCCTTTCTTTATTATTTACCAGCTTTAACTGCTGATTTGATAGTGATAAGAGATTTCTTAGCACCTGGTACGTTACCTTTGATAAGGATAACGTTCTTTTCTGGAACAACTTGTACAACTTCAAGGTTTTGAATTGTTACGCGGTCGCCACCCATACGTCCTGCAAGGTTTTTACCTTTGAATACGCGGTTAGGTGCAACAGGTCCCATAGAACCTGGACGACGGTGGTAACGAGAACCGTGAGCCATTGGTCCACGTGATTGTCCGTGGCGTTTGATAACACCTTGGAAACCTTTACCTTTAGAAGTACCAGTTACGTCAACAACGTCTCCAGCTGCGAATGTTTCAACTGTGATTTCAGCACCAACTTCCAAGCCTTCAACGTTTTTGAATTCACGAATGAAGCGCTTAGGAGCCGTGTTAGCTTTCGCTACATGTCCTTTAGCAGGTTTGTTGCTCAATACTTCGCGTTTGTCATCGAAACCAACTTGGATAGCGTTGTATCCGTCTGTTTCAACAGTTTTAACTTGAAGAACAACGTTTGGAGTTGCTTCAATAACTGTTACAGGGATCAATTCGCCAGCTTCAGTGAAGATTTGAGTCATTCCCACTTTTTTCCCTAAGATTCCTTTTGTCATGAGAAAATAGTTCCTTTTCTATATTTTTTATTCAAAAAGTTTTTAACGAGCGTTTTTTATGCTCAAGTCTAAGATACAAAGGGCGTCAAACTCAAAGTGAAAATAGGAAACTGACGCAGTGTCTAACAGACACTAGGAAGTTTATCTTTTTCACACCGAGTTTAGCCCGTGTTCAATTAAATTGAAACACCAGCCTCTGCTCTTTTATATTTTAGATTAAAGTTTGATTTCTACGTTTACACCACTTGGAAGATCCAATTTCATCAACGCATCAACTGTTTTTTGAGTTGGGTTAACGATATCGATCAAACGTTTGTGTGTACGCATTTCAAATTGTTCGCGAGAGTCTTTGTATTTGTGAGTCGCACGAATGATTGTGTAGAGGCTACGCTCAGTTGGAAGTGGGATTGGACCCACAACTTGTGCACCTGTACGAGTAGCTGATTCTACGATTTTTGCAGCCGCTGTGTCAAGCGTACGGTGTTCGTAAGCTTTCAAACGGATACGGATTTTTTTGTTTGCCATCTTTTTCTCCTTTTCGTCTATTTAAGATAATAGGCTAGCTCCACAAGAAAACCGACGCGCGTTGCGTGGCAATGCAACCGAGCGTGTCGCAACCTCTTGCATCAAAGCTAAGGCTGTAATTTACAGCACCATAATAGAATAACACAAAGCCCCTACGATTGCAAGGGATTTGTGAGCTTTTTTTCGTTTTTTTAAGATGAAACTGTTTTCTCTTTTCATCTTTCCAAGATTACGGATTTATATCTATAAAAAACCGTCTTTTCTTCTATATAGTGTGTGTCATTTTGACCTTGAATGTATCTTCTGATTGATCTACTAAAATGTCCGCTTTAGACTCGTTTTCTCTATAGTATCGCAGATACTGCTCCCGTCTCATCTGATGGCTAGCCAATACAAAAGATGCATCCCGATTTCTCATAGTCGTATCTCGAGCTAAGCGCCTCTTTAATTCGGTCTCCTCATCCGTGTAGAAACAGATAGTTTTGTCAAAGAGTTCCTTGGGTAGAAATCCCACAGACATCCCTTCAACAATCAGAATTGGTTTGGCTCCAGACAAGACCTCGCTAGCCTTCCACGGTTCATCGATTGTTAAGACATCCATACCTGCCTGCAAGGCGAGAATATCTCTCTGTAAACTTGCCAGTTCATGTGCTACAGGCAGACAAGCTGTCACCTTTTGATCTGGTGCTTGCTTTGGTACTACCAGGTGACGTTCTGAAGTGATATAGGGATCTGTTTCTAGTAAATTTACTGTAGTGGAATCTAGGGCTTGATGTAATTCCTGAGCGAAGGTTGATTTACCTGAAGCCCCATGACCGTAGATCCCTAGCGTCCTAATTCTTCCCGTTTCGATCTCTGAAACCAGTTGTTCTATCAGGTCTTTTTTCTTCATTCTCTCTTCACCTGCTCATAGCTTTCTTTTCCGTCATTAAGTTTGTCCCAAATCACTATTTGACCTTGTTTGAGAGATTTTTGCACATCGATAATTCGTTGATTAGAAGACCCTCGAAACTGGAGCATAAGATTGCGCTTGCTTTTATCATACCGTCCATCGACAAGGATGTCAATCAGCGACAAGAGTTCCAATTTGTCTGGAGTCTCCAGCATCATTTCTTCCCAAGTGTAGCCCGTCCAGGACCAGATGTCTTTGTCTGGCAATTCCTTTCGAATTCGCTTAACGAGAGGTAAGAGGATACCTGTATTAAGAAAAGGTTCTCCCCCCAGCAAGGTCAATCCTTGAACATAGGGCTGGGCAAGGTCTACCATGATTTGTTCTTCTAATTCTGCCGTATAGGGAATGCCTGCGTTGAAAGACCAAGTCGCAACATTATAGCACCCCTCGCAGTGAAACATGCAACCTGATACATAGAGAGAGTTGCGCACACCTTCTCCATCGACAAAGTTAAAAGCCTTGTAATCAATGATTCGCCCTTTACTAAGCTCCTCACTTTTCCATTCACCTGGTTTTGGTGTATTCCATGTCATCCTTTTACTCCAAATCTATCCAGTAACGTTCTACGCCATTGCGAACATCCTCAAAGAGTCCTCCATTTGCCACAATCACCGCCCTACTAGCAGGATTTTCCGTACTACAGGTCACAAGTGCTTTTTTGATGTTCTTTTCCTTGGCGACTTGTAAGCCTTGTCGGAGAGCTTCTTTGGCATAACCTTTGCCTCTTTCAGAGGGGCGAACGGAATAGCCGATATGGCCACCATTTTCTAGTAAGTAGTCATTTAATCGGAGACGAAGGTTGAGAAAGCCAAGAGCCTGGCCTGCTACGTCAAAACTAATCAGCTGGATAGCAGGAACCCAGTTTTCAGGAATATTGAGTCCCGCTTCCGCTTGAAGATTTTCTTCTAGCCACTCTTCATAAACAAAATTCTCAGCATCCCAAAACCCGCCATCGTGGGCTGATTGAGTCTGTTCAAACTCTGCCATCATCTCTAAAACTGTTTCTTTATCTGCCAATATCGGTCTGCGTAGTTCCATATTCCCATCCCACCTAAGAGAAAAGTGAGAGCAGACTCTCACTTTTATTTTTTCTTGCTCTTGTTTAAAAACTGTTCTCTGAGGTTGAGCAAGCGTTCTTTTTTACCTGTCCCACCTTTCGAGTGTTTCTCGTGATAACGGGTCACTTGTGCGCGTCCCTTATCGTCTAATTGGTATTTCCCCATTGCGTTTCCTTCTAATTTGTTACTTCATGTCCGGCTGTTTTAATAGTTGAACCGTTCATGTGTTTGACACGCGCAGCGATTTCCTTGTGGCGTCCATTAACCATCGGACGCGCTTGAGGATTTCCCAGATAACCACACGTACGTTTGACCACATCTACTGTTTTAGGGTCGCTATTGCCACAGTTGGGACAAGCAAAGCCTCGCTCAGTTGGTTCAAAATCCCCTTCAAAGTCACACTTGTAGCAACGATCAATCGGAGTATTGGTCCCTAGATAGCCGACACGGTCATAGGCATAGTCCCAAACAGCTTCCAAGGCTTTAGGATTTTGTTGAAGAACTGGATACTCACAATAATGGATGAAACCACCTGACGCACCTGCTTCTGGATAAACTTTCTCAAAGTCTAATTTTTCAAACGGCGTTGGATTTTTCCGGACATCGTAGTGGAACGAGTTGGTGTAGTATTCCTTATCCGTGATGTCAGGAATAGAACCGAACTTCTCTGTGTCTAAGCGACAGAAGCGATCTGTCAGACTTTCAGACGGTGTGGAGTAGATAGAGAAATGGTAACCATATTGGTCAGACCACTCTTCCACACGACGTTTCATATCGCGAATAATATCCAATGTGAATTCCTTGGCTTCAGGATTGCTTTCCCAGCTATTTCCAAAGAAGACTGTAGCCACTTCGTACAAACCGATGTAGCCCAGCGAAACTGTCGCACGGCGATTCTTAAAGAGTTGGTCAACACTTTCTTCTTTTCCGAGACGGCGGCCGAAGGCTCCATACTGATAAAGGATAGGGGCATTTGCTGGTGTTGCTTCCTTGGTTCGTTCGACACGATAAACCAGAGCATCCTCCGCAATGTTCATTCTCTCGTTGAAGATTTCCCAAAACTTATTCAGATCTCCTTCAGACTCGAGGGCGATACGAGGCAGATTAACCGTCACAACACCTAGATTCATCCGACCTGAATTGACCTCTACGCCATTCTCATCCTTCCATCCTTGGAGGAAGGAGCGACAACCCATAGGAACCTTGAAGGAACCTGTCAGTTCAATAATCTTATCATAGGACAAGACATCTGGGTACATCCGCTTGGTTGCACACTCGAGGGCCAACTGTTTGATGTCATAGTTTGGAGTTCCCTCTTCCAAGTTAAGGCCTCTTTTAAGCGTAAAGATAAGTTTTGGGAAGATGGCTGTGCGGTGTTCTGAACCAAGCCCCTTGATACGAATGGTCAAGATAGCTTTTTGAATTTCCCGTTCAAAACGACTAGTTCCTAGACCAAAACCTAGTGAAGTAAAAGGTGTTTGTCCATTTGAAGTGAAGAGAGTGTTGATTTCATACTCAAGAGATTGCATGGCATCGTAGATGTCCTTTTGGGTTTTCTTCCAAGCGTAATCTTCACGTTTCTCGGGCAAGACCCACTCTTCCGCATCCTTGAGGTGCTTTTGGTAATTCTTCTCTGCATAAGGCGCCAAGACTTCATCAATACGGTCAGCTGAGCAGCCCCCGTACTGGCTAGAAGCAACGTTGGCGATGATTTGTGAAATTTGAGCTGTCGCAGTCTGGATAGACTTGGGACTCTCTACCTCTGCATTTCCAATCTTAAAACCATTTTCCAACATGCCTTTAAAATCAATCAAACAGCAGTTGGTCATCGGAGTGTAGGGGCTGTAGTCCAAGTCATGATAGTGGATATCCCCTTTTTGGTGAGCATTAGCTACGTGCTTAGGAAGCATTTGCAGCCCGATTGATTTCCCAACAATCCCTGCTGTCAAATCACGCTGAGTATTAAAGACATCACTGTCTTTATTGGCATTTTCATTGACAACTGCTTGATCTTTATTGAGCAGTTTATGGATACTAAAGTTGATATCTGTCGCTTTTGAGCGCTCAAAATCCCTTTGTGTCCGATAAGTGATATACTCCTCAGCCAGCGCATACTCTTTGGCTTCAAGGAGTTCATGCTCTACGACATTTTGAATTTCGTAAATCTTGACACCTTGAGGGAAGCGGCTGTGAATTTCCATCACGATTCTTTCAACTAGACCATTTAGGCGTTTTTCTACTAGAGGCGTAACGTCCATAACCTTTTCCGCCGCCTTGTGGAGAGCCTTGTCAATCTTGTCTACATCAAACACCACACGTCTACCATCTCGTTTTTCAACGAACAAGGTGGGAACGGTTGCAAGCTTTTCTTCTAATACAATCATATCCATGCTCTTTTCTAAATATTGTTGAATTGTTTATATTCAGTATTATACCACTCTAAAAATAAAAATCAATATCTTGTGTTAAAAATCATAAAATTTTTAAAATTCCACAAGATATTGATTTTTTGTTATTTTGATTTATAAAGTTTGAACTCGCTAGTATCTGTCTGAACAAGCTCATAGTTTTCACTGAGCCAGCTCTCTACATCTGACCACAAGGCAACTTTTTGATTGACCACAATCATCTTCGGCTGATTCTCTTTCAGGTCATTCATCAGTTTGGTTTTATTTTCATCGCTTGCAGTATAGAGTGTTGGTGTTGATAGTGAAGTCGACGCCAAGCGTTCACTTGTACGGTAGAAATCAGGACGATCATCCCAAGCATAGACACGATCCTCAGAACTCGTTTGTTGTTTGACCACGCTAGCAAGACGGTCTCTCTCCTGATAAGTCGCTGGGTGCGAAAGGTAGCGACTCACGATAGGAAGAACAATGAGGTAGGCAAGGGCAATCAGTGGTAGATAGAAATTTCCTTTAAGGAAAGAAGTTTGTTTCTCACGTCTTCTTCTACGACGACTCTCTCCATCCGAAACATCTTCCTTGATTCCGGTCAGAAGGAGCAAGACCAAGAAAGGAATTAGCACCACAAGACGAGTACCGTTGATAGGTTCTTTGGAGAGAATCAAGATTCCCAAAGAAACCAACAATCCCAAGCTAGCAGCAATTGAGAGGGCATATTGCTTGGCTGGTTTTGACTGGAACAAGCCTGCAAAGAGCAAACCAAGGGAACCTAATCCAATAGCAAGCAAACCATAGAAGGCTGCATTTTCAAGCAAATGCGAATTTGAAAAGAGGCTAAGAGTATTTACCGGATACAAGGTCTGGCTAATAGCATCTCCAAAACTACCTGTCCACACTGTATAGTAGCCTAAAGGATAGAATAAGAGTGAAAATCCTAGGGCTGACGCAAAGAACTGATATAGACCATGAACAAAGTGACCTTTAGCTAGATTAAAGCCGATAATCCCCAAGGCCAGTACAGCCGCAAACAAGACGGTTGGGATTGGCGCAAGGAAGAAAGCGAGAGCAAGGCTCATCCCCACTCGTACAAATCCTTTATCATCCTTTGGAAAAGCGAGATAATTTGTAACGATACTCAATGAATAAAATAGGAAAGGCAGGGCTAGCAAAAGAGCATAGCCACCACCAAAAGCGAGTCCAGCTACAAGCA
The DNA here is from genome assembly GCF_001813005.1 of Streptococcus sp. HMSC062H02. Taxonomy (GTDB): domain Bacteria; phylum Bacillota; class Bacilli; order Lactobacillales; family Streptococcaceae; genus Streptococcus; species Streptococcus oralis_S. The sequence continues at coordinate 162,581 of NZ_KV811090.1, read as the reverse complement.
AGTATAAAATAAAGACAACTCGCTTCGCTTCCTTTTCTTGGCCGACAAGAGTATTCGCAGCCTTAAAAAGAAAAACACCTGCTCCAAACAAGGCCAACCACTCAACCAAAGCAATCAGAATACTACCTTGAAAAAGGTAGGTTAGCACATAATAGAGCAATCCCTCCGTCCCAAAATAATCTGTATACATTTGACCATTTTGATGCAAGGCCCAACCGGTATAAAGATCCTGACTTTGTTGCGGACTGATTAAACCAAAAATAAAAGGCAGGGCAACCGAAATGGCTGTGGCCACTAAACTCCAAAGCAAAATACTAAAAAAGGGAATGGGAGCTCCTTCTCGTTTTTCTGGCACTGACCAGTCTTGGTAATGAGATTCTTCTTGTTTCTCATCTATTTTCCCGTATACGTTCATTCAATTTCTCCTCTAAGTTTATCTGTTTTAGTATATCAAAATCTTACAGGAATGTCAGCTTGGGATTGATATTTGCTGAATTTCTTATCCAATAACGCAAAGCGTTCGATTTCACGAAAACGGTGGAATCGACTGTTACTATACTCTCTGACAAAATCATCATCTTCTAGATTAAGCATGGTTTTCTCCTTTACTTATCTATTCGTAAGAAAACAAAAAAGATCCAGCCTTGGGCTAGATCTTGGTTGATTGTCAAAGCATGGGTGCAAACAACTGGACAATTTCCTTGACCAGGCTTTGATACCAGCTGGTTTTGATGGTGTGGGGATAAATTTCTTGAGAAACTTTAAAAATCTCTTCGAAGTCCCTTTCAATAGCGATGATAGACTGCGTTCTATAAAGTAAGACGGCATTTTCATAGTGGTGAAGCAAGCTCCGATAGTCAAAATTGATGGTTCCCACGGTGGCCACTTCTCCATCGACAAGCATTTGCTTGCTATGAAGGAATCCCGGACTGTATTCATAAATACGAACTCCTGCAGATAACAAGTCTGGATAAGCCCCTCGAGTAACTAGCTGAATAACCTTCTTATCTGGGATACACGGTGTCACAATTCGCACATCTACCCCTCTCAGAGCTGTATTTTTGATACTTTCAGTTAGATCGTAGTCAGCAATTAGATAGGGAGTCGTGATATAGACGTAATCTGTAGCTTGATTGATAAGATTTTGGTAGACCGTTTTTCCAACTTGAGCTCTGTAGATGGGTTTTGGTCCACTACTATAGGGAATACAGAGCCCCATCCCATCTTTTGGCTGATTTTCAAGATGGTATTGGTCAAAATCACTAATCTCTCCACGGTTGATATACCAGGCAGATAAAAAGAGTCTGGTAAAAGCCTTAACTGCCGGTCCATCCAGACGAATACCGCTATCCTTCCAATAACCAAAGCGTTCGATATGGTTGATATACTCATCAGCCAGATTGATACCACCTGTATAGGCAATTTGACCATCGATAATCATGATTTTACGGTGATCACGGTTGTTATAAGCAACGGTCAAACGTGGAATCACCTTATTAAATTTGTGGGCTTCAATCCCTCGACCACGAAGCTGGATGGTGTAATCTCCAGGCAAGGTTGCCATACAACCAATATCATCATAGAGAAGCTTCACCTCTACTCCTTGAGCTGCCTTTTCTTCCAAAATCTCCAAAATACTATTCCACATCAAACCTTCTTCGATGATATAGTATTCGAGAAAGATAAACTTCTCAGCTTTCTTGAGATCCTCTAGCATCTGATGCCACATACTTTCCCCAGATGCAAAAAATTGTGTATCCGTTCGATCATAGACATCGGCATTCGTATCCATGCTAAGGAGTGATTTGATAACTCCGTAAGCTGATTTGTCTTGTTCCTTTAACTCCAAACGGAGAGCTCTGCTATTGTCCTCTCGATCAACCATTGATTGGAGCTGCTTTAGCTGCTTCATTTCTTTTTTAGATAAACGACGCTCTCCAAACATGATATAGAGCAATGGGCCAAACACTGGCACAAAGGCTACTAACAGCCATGTTACCTTACTCTCAGGATTCATAGACCGATTGACAATCGATACAATGGTCGCTAAACTCACTAAAATGACCAGGATAATCCAGACAATTGGAGCCATTTGCCCTAGATAGAGAAATAAACCAAAGACGATAAACAACTCTGCCAACATGATGGTAATACTAAAACCATATTTGGACATGAGTAGCTGCATTTTTCTAGCTGTCATACATCCCCTTTCTTTTCTAACATTCTCCTTAACTGCTTGATAAACTAATGTTTCTACTAGTATACCTCAGTTCAGGGGTAGATAGCAACCGTTTACCTTTGCTCAAGTTCCAGTCGTTCCGTGTTTAGATGATTATTACAATTTCAGAGCCAACATATTGACCGTCATACCAGCTGCAGTCCCCATAAGGTAGACGACATCTCCCTCCTTGATAAGTCCATGCTCCAAAGAATAAGCCAGGCCAAACGGTACAGAGACTGACACCATATTTCCATAGTCAGTGACGAGATTGAGGTACTGATCCTCAGCCACACCTAGTTTTTCCATGACCAAAGGAAGAGCACGACTTGCTTGGTGAGGAATGATATAGTCCACGTCTGCCAAGGCTAGCTGTGTTTTTTCTTGAAACTCTTCAAACATGACTGGGATTTTACGAGCAGACAAGAGGAGGATTTTCTTCCCCTTCATGTCAAACATATAGTTGGTCTTCGTCGCTTCAGAGTACTCTTTTGGTTGAAAAGAAGTCAGACCTCCACGAATCTCCGTATCGTGAGCCCCTTCTGACCAAGTACGTTGGAGACTAGCAATGACCCCTTTTTCCTGATGACTTTTTTGGAAAATAAAGGCTGCTGCCCCATCACTAAAGAGTTCAAAACTTTCTTTTTGCTTGGGATTGAGCCCTAAACTACCAACCTCACTAGACACAAGCAAGACACGATTGTATTCGCCCGCCTCAATCAAGTGGGACATAGTCGATAGAGCAGAAATAAAGCTGGTACAGGTCGTATTGATGTCCATTGCTGGAATTGAGAGTCCTTTTGCCACGCGCTCATGAATCAAGGCAGCCGTACAAGGAATAGGCTGAACACCAACTGCACTAGCTGATACAAGGCAATTGATATCTTTAATATCCAAATTTGCATGTTCAAGTGCACGGTGGATAGCTCCTTCTGCCAAGTCGAGTTGCGTTTCTTCATTTTCAACTACACGATAACGGGTCTGGTCTTTAAATTGAACTGTATGCTTTGGAAGGCAAATGCCATAACCTGCGATTTCTACATGTCTTTTTACTTCTGTCATTGTCTTTCTTCCTTTCATAAACGTTGGATACGTTTGAGTTTACGGCTAATATCCCAGTGATAATCTGAAAATTGGATTTGAGGAACTATGAACTCTTTTTGCTGGGCCAAGAGTTGGAACTGTGCTAAAATTGCTGTCTCTACGTCCTCATCTCTTCGGCTTAAACAAACTTCCACTAATTTCTCGGAATGTTGCTTAACTTGGTAATCTCCTACATTCTCCACAAAGAGGATACAACGCCTGATAAAGTCTGGATAGATCGTTACCTGCCCGCCATTCTGCCCTTTAAAGTAGAAGATATCATCAGAGCGTCCTTCGACCTTGTCAATCCGTGTATAGTAGGAGCCACAGGGACAAGGCTCCGGATTTTCAACCAAGATATCATTGAGCTGGTAGCGATAAACAGGCTGACTGCTTCGTTTAAAGTCCGTAATCACTGGATAGAAACGGCGGTCATCTAGATACTGCTTTTCCACAAAGATAATGTCTTCGTTGAGATGCAGATTGCCAGCTGAGCAAGTGCAGGCTAAGAAACCTTCAGTCGCCTGATAAACTTGATCAATGATGGATAGTGAAAAGGCTTCTGCGATTCGTCCTCTATCACTATCTTCCAAGATTTCCGCCACCGAAACGATTTTTTGAGGATGAATGGCTAACTCTCCAGCCTTAAGACGCTTGCTCAATTCAATCAACATCGAGGCTGGCGCCACAATAATCGTTGGTTGATAGTTGTTGAGTCGCTCGATATGCTCATCTGTATGTTTGAAAATATCAAAATACTCTAGACGAATGAGCGCTGTATTGATGGTCTGATAGAGTTCATTATCAGCTCTCAGGAAAAAGGCGATGCGGTGTCCAAAAAGCTGCCCCTTGGGCAACATCTTTGCCAAGATAGCCGCAGCCCACATACTTCGCTCTTTCTCTGTTGTGATAAAGAGCCCCCGATGTCCAGACGTCCCTGAAGACAGACCGACGGCTACTTCCCCTTTAAGTTCAGTGAAGTCACGGGTCTTCTCACTTTCAATAGCTAAGGATAAGGCTTCATCACGATCCACTCCTTGGGTGTTGAGCTCATTGAAATGTTCCATCATAAAAGCCTTGTCCATATGGTCAAAGTTGCTAGGAACTCCATTTTTAAAGTAGGGCGACTCTCGCTTTAAAAAGTCTATATAGTTAGTTAATTGCTTTTTCTGATAGTTTTCTACAGCTTCTCGAGATTTGAAATGATGAAGCCATCGAGTTTGGATAAAGGTTTTAAGAAAGGTTATTTTTTTCATGTAAGATTGACTCTATCCTTTCTACAGGATCATGGCTAACAACTACCTCGATACCGTCCTTTAAGACTTCCTCCAGAAACTCTGTCCCCCTGATATAGTCAGACTTATTATCCTGAACAAAGGAAGGAATCAGGTGCATCTGCTTGGTGTAAGGTAAGAGATCAATTCCCCAACAGAGGTCCGCTGCAATGAGGAGATTAAGGTCTGGAAAATATAGACAGGCTTGCCCCCTAGCATGCCCGTCAACAGAGGCTACTAGGATACTGCCATCTCCAAAAAGATCACAAATTGGACGATAGGGAAAAGTTGAAACTTGCTGGTCAGCTCTGATAATGGTTAGATTTTTCTCAAAAGAAGCAGGTAAAAACTCCTTGAAAATCAAGTCTTTCAATTTGGGTTTTTGGTAGACTTCATATACTTCTTTTGTCAAGATAAAGGTTGCATGAGGAAAGAAACTAGCTCCTCCCAGATGATCTGGATGTAGGTGTGATAGAAGAACATAGTTAATTTCTTCTGGTTTGATTCCCTTCGCTTCCAGTAAACGTGAAATTTGGTCCTTCTCCGTCATTTGAACGGGCGTTCCTAGCCGATAGAAACCATAGCGAAGCCGGGTCTTAATATCGTAATGATAGCCTGTGTCATAGAGGAGATAGCCCTTGTCCCTGTGTTTGATAAGAAAAACACCTGCTGGAAAGGTCATCTTTTGATTCTTGACTCCCTTAAATAGCAAACCTGTGTAGCTGGTACAGTAGCCTGCTGGGAAATAATCAATGCTTTCGATAATCTTGGACATATTGTTCAATCCCTTCCGAAATACTGATTTGAGGGCGATACTCCAAGTCTCGCTCCGCCTTGCTGATGTCCAGCGTCTGACTATAACGGAGCAGATAATAGGTATAGCGTGTCAGAGGCGGTTCACCTTTGAGTTTCAAGACCTTATACAGAAACTCTAAACTACTAGCAATAACTGAAAGAAGAGGAGCTGGCACTTTTCTGTATGTTATTGGATAACCCAACTCTCTCAAGGTTTCTTCAATCAAATCCTTAAAGGTTCTTGATTCCCCATTGGTAATATTATAAACTTCGCCACTAGCTTGAGGAGTCTCTAGTGCCAAGCGAATTGCCAGAGCGACATTTTCCACACAGGTCATATCCATAAGCTGACGACCGTCTCCTATTAAGGGAATGCCAATCTTCTGACTGAGTTTGAGAACTCGGGGCAAAATACTGGTATCCCCAATCCCAAAAAGCCCACGAGGTCGTAAAATAATACTCGGAACATCGGGATAATCCTTAAACAGCTTCTCCGAAGCCAGCTTACTACGAATGTAGTTGTTCAGATTATTTTCCTGAGGCGCAGCACTTTCTTTGATAGCTAGCTGATCTCGAGGCGCAGCATAGATGCTAGGCGAGGACACATAAACCAAACGCTGAATACCAGCCTCTCGGCAAGCATCCAGAACATACTTGGTCCCTAAGACATTTGTCTGGTAGAAATCCTCCCAAGCACCCCAAACGGTAGAAAGAGCACCCGCATGCACAACCATGTCCATCCCCTGACAAGCCCGAGCTAAATCCTCTTGCTTGGTCAAATCTCCCTGAAAAAATACCACAGAGGAGTTCTCTAAAGACTGACCCACCTTGCGATTGCGTCCAAAAGCGCGTACCTGATAGCCCTGCTGACTGAGCTCTTCAACAACATACTTGCCTAGAAAGCCCGTAGCACCTGTTACCAATACTTTCTTCATTTTTTACTTCTCCTTGTCCCCTAAGAGCCGATGTATTTCGCTCTTCAGAATCTCTGTTGGCTGATAGATTTGAGCTGCACGACTAAGTTTGTTCAAGTCTGCCCAGTCATCTCTAGCCAACAACTCATCAAAGGCGCGTCCAATCGCTTCCGTATCCTCTCGTTTAGCAGTCAAGGCAATCCCTGCCTCTAATCCACGAACTGCATAGTCATACTGATCATAGTCATGGGGGAGAATCAAGGCAGGCTTACCATAGATGATACACTGGTAAAAAATACCCGCACCACCATGATGAATCACATAATCCATCTGAGGAATGTACTCCTTATAGGGAAGATAGGATACCACAGAAACATTGTCCATGAGCTCTTCACATTGGAAGTCTTGTCCGCCAAACCCCAGAGTCACAAAGAAGTGGCAATCTGGATGTGCTTCTGCCAATTGTTGTGTCTGATAGAGGAGATTGTCTTTAGCCCATGCTAGCTGAGTGCCACAGGAGACAAGGACCTTCTTATAACCTGCATAAGGAGACAAATCGAGTGGATAATTTTCTGACCTCTCAATCGAAGAGCCAAAAGGTCCCACCCAAAGGTAGTGCTCTGGAAAACCGCTTTTCAGCTCCAACTCTTTCATCCCAATTCCCAAGATGGAATAGGGTGAATAGATGGTTTCCTGACCTTTCTGATTGTAGAGCCTAAAATCGTAACGTTTCAATCGTTCTCTCAATAAAAAGCTTACGATTCGTTTCCCTAAACGAGTCCCTTTTCTTCCTAGCCATTGCAGACCAGATTGGAAAGATGTTTTTGGACTGCCCATTCCTCCAAAGAAACAAGGCGGTCCATCTGTCGTTTCAATGGCAAACTGTGTCGCCATCGTGGTAATCCAGGGAATGTTCAACTGTTCCGCAACAAGTCCTCCAGAGAGGGTTATAAAGTCCGCAATCACAATATCCGGTCTATTTTCCTGCCACTCTTGCACTAATTGATCTGAAACCACATTGATCAAATCAAGACTAGCTGACAACTGTCGATAAGCAGAAAACAGGTTTAATTGACCTTCATTGTTGGCTACACGCTCAAACTCATCTACACAATTTTCTAAAATGGGAATCACCCGGAATCCCATCTCCTCTGCTACAGTTTTTCGTTGCGGTCCTGTAAATAATCGAATCTCATACAAGGGATCCTTCAACAAGGGGGCAAGTAAATTCAGTGTTGGGAAGAGATGCCCACTCAAGGGAACTACAACCACATCAATTTTGATTTTTCTCATATGTCTAGGATAGCAAATTTTTAAAAAAAGAACTACCAAAATGATAGTTCTTTCCAATATTATTTATATTTTGAGGAACAAGTCCCGTCTACTCTACTTGATTTTTAGAAGAGTTCTTTGTAGAGAGCAATGGTTTCTTCTAAAGTTGGCATAAATGGATTGCCTGGCGCACATGCATCAATCAAAGCATTCTTAGAAAGGTAGTCAAAGTCAAAGTCTTTTTCTTGGATACCGAGTTCAGTGAGTTTCTTCGGAATACCAACAGTTTCAGAAAGTTTCTCAATCTCAGCGATAGCATAGTCAGCGCATTCTTGGTCTGTTTTCCCCTCCACATGGAGTCCCAAAGCCTTGGCTACATTGCGGAATGCTTCTGGTACACGCTTGGCATTTTCACGTTCTACAACTGGGAGAAGCATGGCACAGCAGACACCATGTGGCAAGTTATATACCGCACCGAGTTGGTGAGCCATAGAATGAACATAACCCAAACCAGCATTGTTAAAGCTCATACCACCGAGGAAGATGGCATTGACCATACCCTCACGCGCTTCAATATCTTGGCCATTTGCCACAGCACGAGGAAGATACTCCTTGATGAGTTCAATCGCTCCGATAGAAAGTTTCTTGGTCACATTATAAGCACCTGGTGTTACCAAGGCTTCGACAGCGTGAGTAAGAGCATCCATACCTGTCGCTGCTGTCAATCCTTTCGGCTTTGAAAGCATGAGTTCTGGATCATTGACAGAGATAAGGGCAAGGCTATTCTTATCAACCATTACCATCTTGACCTTGCGCTCTTCGTCAGTAATAACATAGTTAATGGTGATTTCTGCAGAAGTTCCAGCTGTTGTATTGATCGCAACCACTGGCAAGCCTTTTTTAGCAGACTTGTGGAGACCTTCGTAGTCCTGTGGTTTGCCACCATTTGTAGCAATGATAGAGATACAACTAGCCGCATCCTGAGGAGATCCTCCCCCAAGACTGATGATGAAGTCACATCCATGCTCTTTCAGGACAGCCACTCCGTCTGTGACGTTCTTGCAAGTCGGATTTGGCTCCACATCGCTAAAGATTACATATTCGATCCCTTCAGCATCTAACGGTTTTAGGACTTTGGGTAAAATATCACTACCTTCGATGAACTTATCTGTCACCAAAAGGGCCTTCTTATACCCCAGTTCCTTGATATACGGACCTACTTCATTTACAACACCTTTACCGATAAGGTTAACTGCCGGAACGTAAAATGTAGCCATATGCTTTTCCTCCTGCGCCTCTGCGCTAATTGATTATTTACTATAAGTATACGACCTTATAAGAAGTTTTACAAACATTTGTAAGCGTTTTAAGTAAAAAGTTAGTAAAGAACACCCAACCCTTTTTTCAAGAAAAAAGCTCCAAAAAGATAGCTTTCATCTCATTGGAACTTTTACTTAATCATTATTGCTTAGTTAATACCTCTCGGTCAGATGCCTCTCGGTCCATATCATCGATAATCAATTGATTACCATTAACCGTGTAAATTTTGACATCATCACCGATAATGACACGTTGATTTTCTGGCTCAAAGCTGACTTGCTTGATTTCCTTATCTCCATCTGGCTCGACCTCAGTCCATGTACCAGTTTTACCTGTTACAACAAGAGTGATTTGGTCATTCTCATCCTTTCCAGTATAGGTACCATCGATATTCGTAGGTTGAGCTACAGTAGTGTCCTGACTTGAGGATGCCTGCGGTTGACTAGCACTTGTCGTAGCGCTAGAAGATGATTCTTGTTGAGTAGATGATTGCTGAGCAGATTGCTGGGTAGGGGCTTGTGCCTTAGGTCCACAAGCTGCTAAAAGACTAAGAATTGCTAGGGAAGCAATAGAAAGTGTGAATGTTTTCGTTTTCATAGCGATTTCCTTTCTTTTGTGCCAATGTTTTGCTGGAATCGTTTCCAGATATACATCCTACCTACAGTATAGCAACATAAACCTAGAAGGTCAACTAATCTCGTCGCTTCCTACCAAACTCGCTCGGACTTCTGAGATAAAGTAGAGTGAACCCGTCACGAAAAGCAGGTCCTGGCCATTGGCCTTATCTTCAAATTCTCTGATAAAATCGCCATAGGAAGAAATCAAATCGTAAGCTACCACATCCTTTTCATCCAGAGAGCCTTGGTAGTCAAAGCCTGTTATCTTAAGTTCCACCTCAGGCAACTGCTTAGATAGATAGCCTAGCATCCCCTGATAATCCTTGCGTTTAAGGGCGCCAAAAAGAATGCGAATTTGATAACCTTGCTGGATTTTCCCTTGGATAAACTCAACTAGACGAGTCAAGGCTGGCAGATTGTGAGCCCCATCTAGGTAGATTTGCGGACGAATCCGTTCCAATCGACCTGCCCAGTGGGTCTCTTGCAAGGCCCGTCTGACAAGCACTTCTTCGACCCTTTCACCTCTTGACGCCATAAACAGAAGAAAAGTTTCCAAAGCCAAGGCAGCATTTTCTTGCTGATAAACACCTTCCAAACTGATTTCAAGTTGTGAAAAACTCGCTAGGCTACTTGAAAAATCCCCAGCATTCAAGGAGAAGTCTCGCCCAGCTTGATAGAGATCCACAGTTAACTCTCTTGCTGTATTTTGACAGACAAGCTCCGCTTCTGGAGTAAGCTTGGCAATGACCGCCTTCTTGCCAGCCTTGAAAATGCCAGCTTTCTGCTCGGCTATTTCCTCCAGATTATCGCCCAAGGTCTCCTGATGATCTAGCCCAATGGAAGTAATAACTGCAATCTCTCCTGTTACGACATTAGTAGTATCAAGTAGACCACCTATCCCCACTTCTAGCAAAACCAAATCCACTCCCTGCTCTTTAAAGTAAAGCAAGGCAATCAAGGTCAACAACTCAAAGAAAGACAATTGATCATGCGTTTCTAAGAGAGTTTTCTCCATCTCTTTGACTTGGTTAGCTATACGGACAAAGTCTTCCTCCGCGATCGGTTGTCCATTGATACAGATTCGATCATGGATACTGATGATATGAGGAGAGGTAAAAGTACCAACTTTTTTACCATGAGCAACAAACAGCTCCCTCATAAAAGCAATAGTTGACCCTTTACCGTTAGTCCCTGTTACATGGATAATAGGATATGTCTTCTCAGGATTCCCCAACAAATCCACCGCTCGTTGCATTCGTCCAAGTCCAGATCTAAAGTTTAAACCAATCCGACTATGAAGCCATTCTTCTACTTCAAACATACATGTCTCCTTAACAAAAGTCCAATCAACTACCGCATCAAAGTATGATTACAAATAAAAAGCGAGGTCGGGACTAAAATCCCGACCTCTTACCTGGTTAGCTAATCACTAGCTACTATGAATTTCAACGTGGGCTAAAAACGTCCACCGGACGTTCCTGCGTTTCTAATTTCTGGCGCAGGGCTAAAAACATCCACCGGATGTTCCAACTCTTTCTAGTTTCTAGGAGTTGGGGTGATACAGTCTCCCAGACTGTATCACTCCTCCATAAAGCTGTTGAAGACTTCTTCAATCATGTTCCATTCGTCTTCTGAGTCTTCTGGGATTGGTTGCAATTCGCCTTCTGTTCCGTCTTCATTTTCGATGAATGAGTAAGCTTGGATTTCAACTTCACCATTTTCATCTTCTTCTGCGTTAACTGGCACTAGCAGAACATAGTTTTTACCAAATTCTTCTTTTCCATCAATGGTCAAAAGGATTTCAAATAAAGTTTCATTTCCTTGTTCATCAACAAGTGTAATCAATTCACGTTCTTCGTGATCATGGTTGTGATCGTGTGACATAGTTTCTCCTCTGTCTTAAAATTTTCTATCTAAATAATTTTGCAAAATCAGCTGGGCAGCCAACTTATCAATAACTTTCTTGCGTTTGTTACGACTGATATCTGCTTGTTCAATCAACATACGCTCCGCAGCGACGGTCGTCAAACGCTCATCTTGATAGTCTACTGGTAAACCAAAAAGTTCCTCTAATTTTGCTCCGTAGGCTTGACTGGCTTCTACTCGTGGACCGCTGGTATTGTTCATGTTTTTTGGCAGACCTACTACAAAGCGTTCTACCTTATAGCTGTCAACCAATTCCTTGATGCGGTCAAAACCAAACTGGCCCTGATCCTCATTAATCTGGATGATTTCAAGTCCCTGAGCGGTGAAGCCTAGTGGATCACTAATCGCCACCCCTACTGTTTTTGAACCGACGTCCAATCCCATAATTCTCATAGATTATAGATCGACTCCTTGTCCTTTAAGGTAGTAGCGTACCAATTCTTCAACAATTTCATCACGCTCATACTTACGGATTTGATTTCGTGCATTGTTGTAACGAGGAACGTAGGCAGGGTCTCCACTCAATACATAACCGACGATCTGGTTAATCGGATTGTAGCCCTTGTCATTCAAAGAAGCATAAACATCTGTCAATGTTTCGCTAATTTCTTTCTTATTGGAATCATCCAATTTAAACCGTACAGTTTCTTCAGTAAATCCCATTCTAACACCCTCTTTCCTTAGAATAGTACTATTATAGCACATTCCCTGACGTTCTACAAATAAGTCCGTCTATTAATTTGGATTTTCTATTGTTCTGTCGCCCCATTTGCCACTCTATCTGCAATATATTGGCTAGGTTCGTTTTTTAAGAGATTTTCCAGGCCGATATTTTTTAAATATTCTATCTGAGATGCCTTTTTGACATCCAATACTTGAAAATCATAAGTCGTTGTAGTCTGGATTTCTGTCTCGCTGAGTAGCTTGGTTTCCAGTGTAAATCCTGCTAGTTTGCGTGCCTCTTGGATGGTCTCATCCTTTTCTTCTGCCTCTAAGAGTGCTTTTTGCGTTTCCTCTAGACCATTTTCAGAGATAAAGGTCTTGAGTTCATCCCCGACAGGTCGTTTTTGCTGGATGGTCAAGGTTAAAAACTGATTGCCTTTATAAGTAATCGTTTGAGTCTGTTGCGTTCCATTTTCTGACTTCGGCATCAACAGGGTCTTGGTGACAACCGTATTCTTTTCGGCATTGTCCAAAACGGGAAGGTTTGATTGGAGAGGTTCAGATGCTGTTGTGGAAGCAGCAGGAGTTTCCTTTTTTTGCCCACATCCCGCAAGCAAAAAGAGGAGAGCAAAACTAGCAATTAGTAACTTTTTCATAATTCCTCACATGATTTTAAAACAAAAGAGCAAACAAGGCCAGGAGTCACTCCCAGCCTTGATGTTTTATAGAGCTGCACGTAGACGTGCTTCTGCATTTTCTACATTACGGACAGAGCGTGGCAAGAAGGCACGGATATCATCTTCTTTATAGCCGACTTGTAGGCGCTTCTCGTCAACGAGAATCGGACTCTTTAAGATCCGTGGTGTTTCCATGATTAAGTTGAGCACTTCATTGACACTCAAATCCTCGATGTCAACTCCAAGTGCCTTAGCGTAGCGGTTTTTTGACGAAACGATACTGGCAATTCCATTATCTGTTTTCGTGAGAATATCTAATAACTCTTCTCTTGTAATTCCTTCTTTACCGAGATTTTGTTCTTTATAACTTAACTGGTGGGCATTGAGCCAGGTTTTCGCTTTTTTACAGCTAGTACAACTTGAGACTGTATAAATTTTGATCATGTACCTACCCCTTTCGCTACATGTTACTATCAGTTTAGTCTATTATACCATAAAAAACATCCGACTTGCGACCTATTTTTAAAAAAATTTAACTTTTTTCGCGATTTTCGTACTTTTTTCTTGACAAAATCAATTTATAACCAACTTTTAAATTTTTTGATATACAATCGTTTCACAACTGTAACACTTATCATATAGAGAACGATAATCAAAAGCAAAAAGAGGAAATAAATTGGTTCCAAAGGGGTTAAATGAAGTAGGCTAGCAATTGAAGAGTAGGGAAGGAAGGTCACAAAACTAGCTGCTAGCAAGGTTGTCCCAAGAACAAACCATGATGGACGGCTTTGTAAGAAAGGAAGTTTTGCTGAACGAAGCATATGGATAACCATGGTTTGGGACCACATGGATTCAATGAACCAACCTGTCTGGAACAAGATGATAAAGCCTGTTGCAGACTCTGCTCCGTGAGCATAAGCTTGACCTGTCGCCATTGGGACAATGACAAAATAGAGCAAGATAAAAGTCAAAATGTCAAAGGCAGACGAAATCGGACCCATCCAAATCATAAAGCGAGTAATAGACTTGGCTTCCCACTTATGAGGATGCTTCAAAAAGTCTTCATCCACATTATCAAATGGCAAGGCAATGCAAGAAAGGTCGTAGACGAGGTTTAAGACAATCAAGTGAATCGGAGCCATTGGCAGGAAAGGTAAAAAGATACCAGACACTAACAGAGAGAAAATGTTCCCGAAATTAGAGCTGACCGTCATCTTGATATATTTAGTCATATTAGCATAGACTTTGCGTCCTTCAACCAGCCCTTTTTCAAGCACCATCAAATCCTTATCTAGCAAAATGACATCAGCCGTCTCTTTGGCAATATCTACTGCTGTATCAACAGAAATCCCCACATCTGCTACTTTCATTGAAGGGGCATCATTGATCCCATCTCCCATATAGCCGACACAATGTCCATTCGATTTGATTTGTAAAATGATTCGTGCTTTTTGATCCGGAGAGAGTTTGGCAAAGACCGTCACTTTCTCAACTACTTGGGCTAACTCTTCGTCCGTCATGGCGTCAATATCAGAACCCAACAAGATTTGATCAACGTCTAGACCAACTTTTTCGCAAACTGCTTGAGTTACCTTTTCATTGTCTCCCGTCAAGATCTTTGTTTGAACACCGTGTTCTAACAATGCTTGGATAGCAGGTGCTGCAGATGGTTTTGGTGGATCTAGAAAGGCAAGATAGCCTGTTAGAATCATCTCTTTTTCATCTTCAACGGAGTAAGCAAAACCTTCTTTTAGGCCTGTTTTATAGGCAACTCCCAAGACTCGCAATCCCTGTTGATTAAGTTGATCTACTTCTTTTAAGATTTCCACTCGGATATCATCCGTCAAAGGACTAATCTGACCTTGATATTCCACATGGGTTGAAATCGCAAGCATTTCCTCTAGAGCACCCTTGGTTACCAAACTAACAACTTCGTTCTCATCCTTGACGATGACACTCATCCGTCTGCGTTCAAAATCAAAGGGCAATTCATCTATTTTTTGGAAGCTAGTATCCAAATTTTGTAGAATAGCGTGTTCTTTAGCTTCTTTTTCAGTTCTACTGATGATGGCACGGTCCATCAAGTTCTTCAAACCGGTTTGAAAATAGGAATTGAGATAAGCCCGTCTCAACACAGACAAATCCAAATCTCCATGTATATCCAAAGGATATTCCAGGACAATTTCGTCTTGGGTAAGGGTTCCGGTTTTATCCGTGCATAGGATATCAATAGCACCTAAATCTTGTATGGCATTGAGTTTCTTGATAACCACTTTTTCCTTGGCCATGATAATGGAGCCTTTTGCTAGACTGGCCGTGATGATCATAGGAAGCATCTCAGGTGTCAATCCAACACCAACACTCAGTGCAAACACACCTGCTTCCAGCCAGTCGCCATCTGTCAAGCCATTGGAGAGAAACACGATGGGAACCATGACTAACATCAAACGGATTAAGAGCCAAGAGATGCTGTTCATCTCCCGTTCAAAAGAGGTCGGTTCGTCATAGGTATTGAGAGTCTGCTCGATTTCTCCCATCATGGTGTCATCACCGACCGCTAGAATCAAAGCCTTAGCGCTTCCTGATATCACATTGGTTCCCATAAAAGCGAGCGCTTCTGCTTCTAGCAGACTATCAAAATTTGACTGACTCATTTTTGACAAGGCTAGTTTTTCAACCGAGTCACTTTCACCTGTCAAACCAGACTGTTGAACAAAGAAATCACGTGATTCAATTAAAAGGAGATCTGCTGGTATCATATCCCCAGCACTTAATTTGACTATATCTCCAACGACCAAATCTTCAATTGCGACCTCTAAACTCTGGCCTTCGCGGATAACTGTGGCTGTATTCACAATCATTTTTGATAGATTGGTCGCAGCCTTGTCACTCCGCAGTTCTTGGACAAAGCGTATGCCACCAGAGATTAGAACGAGAACGACGATGATGATAGAGGTCGTCGGATCTTCTTGTCCAGGCTTCGCCAACCAGACATTGGTCACCATGGAAATCATAGCGATGACCAGCAGGATGATTGTAAATGGATTGATGATGGATTCGTAAATCTTTTTGAGGATACTGTCTTCTTGACCCTTGGTGATGGTGTTTTCGCCATATAGGTCACGATTTTTCTCCACCTGCTCCTCAGTCAAGCCTGTTAGACTTGTCTTATAAAAAGATAGAGTTTCGTTTAAGGGTGTGTGAATAGCTGTTGCTAATCTTTCTTTTGTAGTTTTCATTGGTTTCTCCTATCTGTATGAATGATGTGTTTCATACACAGAGACCAATCACTTTATAAGGGCAGAACGACACAAATCAGCGATTGGCTGTGTATGTGCGGTTCTGGATGATCGTCAATTTGCATCGTTTGTCTCCTTTCCTTGTTCTAAAACAGTAGAAAATCCCACCATAAAATGGCAGGATTAAAAAACTAATTATCTGTTTTTTCGTTCAAGCTTTAACTCCATAGGGCGATGTAATGAGCTTAGTCTTGGCCTTCGCGACCAGGACTGTTGACCAACGAGTAGTGTCTCCACTGCTTTGCGGTAGTCATCCGTATCCCTATGGTAGCCTCACCTACCGTTTTCGTCTATCAGTATAAACCTTTAAAATATAAAAGTCAACGATTTATCATAATTTTCTTAAATAACAATTAATTCCTTCGGCGCTAGAGTCAACAATTCGCAACCGTTATCTGTAATTAAGATATCATCTTCGATACGAACCCCGTATTTACCTTCAATATAGATACCCGGTTCATCAGTCAAGACCATACCAGATTTAATGACTTCTTTGGAAGTTTGACTAAAGTAAGGTTCTTCGTGGATGTCCAGTCCGATACCGTGTCCGATACCATGTGTAAAGTATTCTCCATAGCCTGCTTCCACAATGATATCACGAGGAATTTTGTCAAAGTCACGGAAACCTAGACCTGCCTTGGCTTGGTCAATCAGAGTTTGGTTGGCTTTCAAAACTGTGTTGTAGATTTCTGCTTGCTCGTCACTGACATGGCCTAGATAAATGGTCCGTGTCATATCGCTGACATAGTGGTCGTAGAGACAGCCGAAGTCCATGGTGATGGCTTCGCCTAGTTCTACTGGCTTGTGCATTGGGTGGGCGTGAGGTTTAGAAGAGTTGATACCACTTGCTAAAATGGTATCAAAAGACAAGCCTGCTGCTCCTAGCTCCCGCATGCGGAAATCAAGGAAGTTGGCAATTTCAATCTCAGTTTTTCCTGGTTTGATAAAGTCAAGTGCATCTCGGAAAGCTTGGTCTGAGATAGAACAAGCCTTGCGAATAGTCGCAATCTCTTTCTCATCTTTAATCATACGAAGCGCTTCTACAAACTGAGTCTGCGGAAGCAAGTCGATTCCTGCAAAAGCTGCCTGCATACGGTGGTAATAAGAGACCGAAATCTCGTCCTCAAAACCGATGCGAGACAAGCCCATATCCTTAACGATGCCTGCAATAACAGCCAATTCGTCACGATCAGCCACAATTTCAAAACCTGTTACTTCTTGCTTAGCTGCAATGATATAGCGAGAGTCTGTCACCAAAACCTGACGGTCATGGCTGATAAAGACTGTTCCATTTGAACCCCA
Organism: Streptococcus sp. HMSC062H02; assembly: GCF_001813005.1. Taxonomy (GTDB): domain Bacteria; phylum Bacillota; class Bacilli; order Lactobacillales; family Streptococcaceae; genus Streptococcus; species Streptococcus oralis_S. The sequence goes on along the minus strand of NZ_KV811090.1, from coordinate 145,221 downwards.
AAAACCAGTCAAATAATAGACGTTTTTAAGGTTGTTGATGATGATACCATCTAGTTCTTTTTCTTGCATTTTAGCTAGAAATGCTTGCACACGTTTATTCATGATGTAACTTTCCTTTCAAATAGTGTCCTGTGTAGCTGGCTTCATTGGCCGCTACTTCTTCTGGGGTTCCTGTTGCGATGATGGTTCCACCACCGACACCGCCCTCAGGCCCCAAGTCAATGATATGGTCTGCAGTCTTGATGACATCCAGATTGTGCTCGATGACGAGGACTGTATTTCCATCGTCGACAAAGCGAGCTAAGACTTTAAGCAAGCGAGCGATGTCCTCAGTATGAAGCCCTGTCGTTGGCTCATCCAGAATGTAGAAGGATTTTCCAGTCGAGCGTTTGTGGAGTTCACTAGCCAACTTCATACGCTGGGCTTCTCCCCCAGAAAGGGTGGTAGCCGGTTGACCTAGCGTTACATAGCCCAGTCCTACATCCTTGATGGTCTGGAGTTTGCGTTGAATCTTAGGAATGTGTTGGAAGAATTCCACCGCATCGTTGACGGTCATATCTAAAACTTGCGAGATATTCTTTTCCTTGTAGTGAACTTCTAGGGTTTCACTGTTGTAGCGGGTTCCGTGGCAAACTTCACAAGCAACGTAAACATCTGGCAAGAAGTGCATCTCAATCTTGATAATCCCGTCACCTGAGCAGGCTTCGCAACGACCACCCTTGACGTTGAAACTGAAACGGCCCTTCTTATAGCCTCGAATCTTAGCTTCATTTGTCTGGGCAAAGAGGTCACGTATATCGTCAAAAACTCCCGTATAGGTGGCAGGATTGGACCTTGGTGTCCGTCCGATTGGACTCTGGTCAATATCAATCAGACGATCGACATGCTCAATCCCCGTAATCGTTTTAAACTTACCAGGTTTGTCTGAATTGCGGTTGAGCTTCTGGGCAATGGCTTTTTTGAGGATGCTGTTGATCAAGGTCGACTTTCCTGAGCCTGACACCCCTGTCACTGCGATGAATTTTCCTAATGGGAAGCGGGCCGTGACATTTTGTAAGTTGTTCTCACGCGCTCCTGTCACTTCGATAAAGCGACCATTTCCGGCACGGCGCTCTTCTGGTACTGGAATGGCACGTTTACCTGACAAGTACTGGCCTGTAATAGACTTACTGTTACGGGCCACCTGCTTGGGTGTTCCTGCAGCAACAATCTCGCCACCAAAAACACCGGCACCTGGACCAACGTCAATCAGATAATCCGCCTCACGCATAGTATCTTCGTCATGTTCCACTACGATAAGAGTATTGCCCAAATCACGCATTTTTTTCAAGCTAGCAATCAGGCGGTCATTATCCCTCTGGTGGAGTCCAATCGACGGCTCATCCAGGATATAAAGAACACCTGATAAGTTGGAACCAATCTGAGTCGCCAAGCGAATTCGCTGACTCTCCCCACCTGACAGGGTTCCTGCCGAACGTGACAGCGTCAAATAGTTAAGTCCCACGTTATTGAGGAAGGTCAAGCGATCCTTGATTTCCTTGAGAATGGGACGAGCAATAATGGCTTCATTTTCAGACAAGGTCAACTGGCTCACCAACTCCAAATGGTCTGCGATAGACAAATCTGAGATTTCACCGATATGTGGCCCTTGCTCACCACCCACACGAACAGACAAGGCCTGATCGTTGAGACGATAGCCGTGACAAGTTCCGCAGGTCAGCTCATTCATGTAGAGACGCATCTGGGTACGGGTGTAGTCACTATTAGTTTCATGGTAACGGCGCTTGATATTATTGACAACTCCCTCAAAAGGAACGTCGATATCGCGCACACCGCCAAATTCATTTTCATAGTGGAAATGGAATTCCTTGCCATCTGAGCCATAGAGAATCAAGTTTTTATCTTCTTCTGACAAGTCCTCAAAAGGCTTATCCATATCCACTCCAAAGGCTGTCATGGCCTGCTCTAGCATATTTGGATAGTAGTTGGATGAGATAGGATTCCAAGGTGCTAATGCTCCCTCACGCAAAGTTTTGCTGGTATCAGGAACCACCAAGTCAACATCCACCTCCAGCTTGATGCCCAAACCATCACACTCACTACACGAGCCAAACGGGGCATTGAAGGAGAAGAGACGAGGCTCTAACTCTGGTACTGTAAAACCACAAACTGGACAGGCATAATGCTCAGAAAAGAGCAACTCAGAATCGTCCATAGTGTCGATAATGACATAACCTTCTGCGATACGAAGGGCAGCCTCAATGGAATCAAAGAGACGGCTACGAATGCCCTCCTTGATGACAATACGGTCGACCACGACATCGATATTGTGTTGCTTGCTCTTCGACAACTCTGGCACTTCGGTCACATCATAAACTTCCCCATCCACACGGACGCGGACATAACCGTCTTTCTGAATCTTTTCAATGACGCTCTTGTGTTGCCCTTTTTTCTTACGAATGACAGGAGCTAAGATTTGCAGACGTTGGCGTTCTGGCAATTCCAAAACCTTATCTACGATCTGCTCCACAGAAGAAGCCTTGATAGCCCCATGCCCGTTGATACAGTAAGGCGTCCCCACACGTGCGTAGAGGAGACGCAAATAATCATTGATTTCAGTCGTCGTTCCAACGGTCGAGCGCGGGTTTTTGCTAGTCGTTTTTTGGTCGATGGAAATAGCTGGGCTGAGACCATCAATAGCATCCACATCTGGTTTTTCCATATTGCCCAAAAACTGGCGAGCGTAGGCTGACAAACTTTCCACATAACGACGTTGGCCCTCAGCATAGAGGGTATCAAAGGCCAGACTGGATTTCCCAGACCCTGACAAACCAGTCACAACAACCAGCTTGTCTCTTGGAATCTCCACATCAATATTTTTTAAGTTATGGGCACGCGCCCCATGAATCACAATTTTATCTTGCATCTTTGTTCTTTCTAGTCCATTATTGCTTTCCATTATACCAAAAAATGTGAAATTCTATTACCCAAAAAGCTGTTTTTATAGTATAATAGTACGGTGCAAAAAATCAAACACTGAATAGTAGGAAAGGATAGGGGATATGAAACAAGTTTTTCTCTCAACAACAACGGAATTTAAAGAGATCGACACGCTTGAACCGGGTACTTGGATCAATCTCGTCAATCCTACACAAAATGAATCGTTGGAAATTGCCAATGCCTTTGACATTGACATTGCCGACCTCCGAGCACCGCTCGATGCGGAAGAAATGTCTCGTATTACCATTGAAGATGAGTATACTTTGATCATCGTAGACGTTCCCATCACAGAGGAAAGAAACAATCGCACCTACTACGTAACGATTCCGCTAGGGATTATCATCACCGAGGAGACCATTATCACTACCTGCTTGGAGCCCCTCCCTGTTCTCGATGTCTTTATCAACCGTAGACTCCGCAATTTCTACACTTTCATGCGTTCACGTTTTATCTTCCAGATTCTCTATCGCAACGCTGAACTTTACCTGACAGCCCTTCGTTCGATTGACCGTAAGAGTGACCAGATCGAAAGTCAACTTCACAAATCTACTCGAAACGAAGAACTGATCGAACTCATGGAATTGGAAAAGACCATCGTCTATTTCAAGGCCTCACTTAAGACAAATGAGCGCGTGATTAAGAAATTGACCAGTGCAACCAGCAATATCAAAAAATACTTAGAGGACGAAGACCTACTTGAGGATACCCTGATTGAAACCCAACAGGCCATTGAGATGGCAGATATCTATGGAAACGTCCTTCACTCTATGACAGAGACCTTTGCCTCTATCATTTCCAACAACCAGAACAACATCATGAAGACCCTGGCTCTCGTGACCATCGTCATGTCTGTCCCAACCATGATCTTCTCAGCCTACGGGATGAACTTTAAGGATAATGAAATCCCTCTAAACGGTGAACCTCACGCCTTCTGGTTAATCGTCTTTATCGCCTTTGCTATGAGTGTTTCGCTCACTCTCTATCTCATCCATAAAAAATGGTTCTAAGAGGAATCCCTATGTCTCAGATTGATCTACAAAAACTAACCAAAAAAAACCAAGAGTTTATCCATATCGCTACCCAACAATTTATCAAAGATGGTAAAACAGACGCTGAAATCAAGACCGTCTTTGAGGAAGTCATTCCTAAAATCCTTGAAGAGCAAGCCAAAGGAACGACTGCACGTTCCCTCTACGGGGCTCCAACTCACTGGGCTCACAGTTTCACAGTCAAGGAACAGTACGAAAAAGAGCATCCAAAAGAAAATGATGATCCAAAACTCATGATTATGGACTCAGCCCTTTTTATCACCAGTCTCTTTGCACTGGTTAGCGCTCTGACCAACTTTTTCTCTACAGACCAGGCTATTGGCTATGGTTTGATTACCCTCTTGTTGGTTGGACTTGTCGGAGGGGTGGCCTTCTACTTGATGTACTACTTTGTCTACCAGTATTATGGACCAGACACAGATCGTAGCCAGCGCCCTCCTTTCTGGAAATCAATCCTCGTCATCCTCGCTGCTATGCTTCTCTGGTTGGCTGTCTTCTTCGCAACAAGCTTCCTACCAGCAGCTCTCAATCCAATCCTTGCTCCACTGCCTTTGGCTGTACTAGGAGCGGCCCTTCTCGCCCTTCGCTTCTATCTCAAGAAACGTTTCAATATCCGAAGCGCAAGCGCAGGCCCATCCCGTTATTAAGAAAAGTGAAACGCTATGGCATATAGTCAATCCTTAGCACAGCAGATTCGAAAAATTCTAGCACTCAAACTTCCTCCCCAAATTTTCGAAGAAGAGCTAGAAGAAAAGAAACTGTTTGGTGGCCTTGCCTTTATGATTCGTGGGAAAATGGTCCTTACAGTCAGTTCCAGAAAGGACCAGCTGGTTATGGTGAGAATTGGCAAAGAAATGGAAAAGCAAGTTCTACCCCGAACAGGAGCTCGTACTACATTGATGAGAGGGCGACCTTATCATGGCTATATAGACCTAGATATTGAAGGTCAGAAAGAACTTCCTTACTGGATTGATTTAGCCCTCTCCTATAATCAAGAGTTGACCAAGTAACTCATATCTAGCGAGATTAGTGATTAGAAAAACGAAAAGCAACTGCACAGGCGGTTGCTTTTTCACTTGCTTTCTTGAGATTCAATAGCACTTCTGAGTCTCATTCTTGTAGTTTCCTCTCATCTTTTGTGATAGAATAGGCTCATACTCAATGAAAATCAAAGAGCAAACTAGGAAGCTAGCCGCAGGCTGTACTTGAGTACGGCAAGGCAAAGCTGACGTGGTTTGAATTTGATTTTCGAAGAGTATCAATCTATTTCTAGGAGGATGAGATATGATTTCTACTATTGGTATTGTTAGTTTGTCTAGCGGTGTTATCGGAGAGGATTTTGTCAAACACGAAGTCGATTTGGGTCTCCAACGTCTCAAGGATTTGGGACTCAATCCTGTCTTTTTGCCCCATTCGCTAAAAGGGTTAGACTTTATCAAGGACCATCCGGAGGCACGTGCAGAGGATTTGATGCAGGCCTTTTCGGACGATAGCATCGACATGATCCTATGCGCCATCGGTGGGGATGATACCTATCGCTTGCTACCCTACCTTTTTGAAAATGACCAACTAGAAAAAATTATCAAACAAAAGATTTTTCTTGGTTTCTCAGATACCACTATGAACCACCTTATGTTGCACAAACTAGGGGTCAAGACTTTTTATGGGCAATCCTTTCTAGCAGACATTTGTGAATTGGACAAGGAGATGTTGCCCTATAGCTTTCACTACTTTAAAGAATTGATCAAGACAGAAAGAATCTCAGAAATTCGCCCTAGCGACGTTTGGTATGAGGAACGGACTGATTTTAGTCCCAAGGCTCTGGGAACAGCTCGTATCAGCCATATAAATACAGGTTTTGATTTGTTACAAGGAAATGCTCAGTTTGAGGGAGAAATCCTCGGTGGTTGCATCGAGTCCCTCTATGATATCTTTGACAATTCTCGATATGCAGACAGTATAGAACTCTGCCAAAAGTACAAACTCTTCCCTGACTTATCCGACTGGAAAGGAAAAATTCTCTTACTAGAAACAAGCGAAGAAAAACCTGAACCTGATGATTTCAAAAAGATGTTGCAGGCTTTAAAAGAAACTGGGGTATTTGAGGTCATCAGTGGAGTCTTGGTCGGAAAACCTATGGATGAAACCTTCTATGACGACTATAAAGAGGCTTTAATTGACACCATTGATAGCAATATCCCGATTGTCTATAATCTAAACGTTGGCCATGCCACACCAAGAGCCATTGTTCCCTTTGGCGTTCACGCCTATGTAGATGCACAGGAGCAAGTCATTCGCTTTGACGATAACAAAAAATAAACAATTTCTCCATTTTTGTGCTCTGGTATTGATTTTCGTTACAATTTGTGTCTGAATTTATTGCATTTTGCTTATTTTTATGATATCTTTTTGGGGGAGGTGTATATGACTAAACAAAAAATAAATCAAATTGTCGGTTCAATTGGAGCCTTTATCGGGATTATTGTATTTATCGCCTACATCCCACAAATTTTTGCCAATTTACAAGGCAACAAAGCTCAACCATTCCAGCCTTTATCCGCAGCAGTATCTTGTTTAATTTGGGTTATTTACGGGTGGACAAAAGAACCTAAGAAGGATTGGATACTAATTATTCCAAACTCAGCTGGCGTTGTCTTAGGTGGACTGACATTTCTTACTGCACTATAAAAATTACTAGCATATAATCAAAAAGCTGAAATAAATTTCTCAGCTTTTTCTATTTTCTCAGATAGTTAGACGACTGCACTCACTTATTTCTGCTTTTCCACTCACAATCATTTTCGTGGTCGTCAATCAAACCTGCAGCTTGTAGAAATGACAAGACTGCAACAGGACCTGTGAACTTGAAGCCTCGTTTTTTGAGATCTTGAGATAATTTTTCAGACAAGGCTGTTTTAGCAGGTGCTAGGTGATAGTCAGGAACATCATTCACGATCGTTTTCCCCTCAACAAAGGACCAGAGATAAGCGTCAAAAGAGCCAAAGGTTTTCTGGATTTGTAAAAATGCTTGGGCGTTGGCACGTGTCGCAAAGAGCTTGGCACGATTTCGGATGATGGCTGGATTCTCTAACAAGGCTTCCAACTCCCCATCTGTCATTTCCGCGACCGCTTGAATTTGATAGCCATGAAATGCTTCTCGGAATCCTTGGCGTTTGTTTAGTACCGTTTCCCAAGACAGGCCTGCCTGATAGGTTTCCATACACAACAACTCAAACAATGCTTGGTCATCATGGAGGGGCTGCCCCCACTCCTGGTCGTGGTAGGCGATGTAGAGCGGATTGGTCATCTTAACCCACGAACAGCGTTTTGTCATATTATTCTCCTATTTCACCAACATTTTAAGGGCCGACTTGATATAGTTCTCTGCTGTATCCGTCGTCCCTTCAAAGAATTTCTTGATTTTCTTAAGCTCGGTCGCCTTGTAGCCCAGTGCCAACATGGCTTCCATGGCTTCTTCCAGTTCTTGGTTTTCAATGCTTGCTTGCACTGCCACCTTAGCAGGAAGGTCATCACTAGCCACAACTACCTTGCCTTCCAAGTCCAGCACCATCTGCTGGGCTGTTTTCTTGCCAATTTTAGGAAACTTGGTCAAGTAGGTGATGTTCTTGCTTTCGATGGCTTGAACCAAGCCAACATTGTCATCAGCAGCGATAATAGCAAGAGCTGACACAGGCCCAATCCCAGATACCGAAATCAGACTGAGAAAGAGCTTTTTCTCATCTTCTGAGCGAAATCCATAAAGTAGATGGGCGTCCTCACGCACAACCTGATGCACATAAATTTGAGATTCTTGATTGACCTGTCCCGAGTAAGCATAGGGATTGGCTACATGCAGGATATAACCGATACCGTTGGTTTCAAGAACAATGTATTTGGCAGTAATTTTGGTAATGATTCCTTTTAAATATTCGTACATAGTTTTTTCTCCATTATTTTGCCTATCTAGTATACCATATTTCCTTAAGACAAACTGCAACAAAAGGTGCAACCTCTGGTTGACAAATAGTACAGGAGATTGTATTCTCATTATAAGTAAAAATTGTTAGGATAGAGGTAGAAAAAGGAGGATAGAATGATGAAACTCGCAGAAAAACTATTTGAACTCAGAAAGGAAAAAGGTTGGTCCCAGGAAAAGCTAGCAGAACAAATCAATGTTTCTCGGCAAAGCATCTCAAAATGGGAGTCTGGTCAAGTCCTTCCAGAAATCGAAAAAATCATTGAATTAAGCAGGATTTTTCAAGTGACAACTGACTATCTACTACTGGATGAAAACTCTGAAAAAGGGGCCTCACAAGTGATCTTGGAAGAAGGCAAGGACAAATACTATAAAGAGGCTAAATCCTATGGTCTCTGGCAAGTGATTTATATTTTCGTCTTGGCTCTGGCTATCTATCTCTTTTTGGCTGGTTCTAGTTTTCCAGCTGAATTCACTGCTTGGATCTGGCTAACCTTCGTTCTCTTGATTGCGTCTGCAGTTGCTATCAACAAGGCTCTCAAAACCAAACAACGTTATCTTGATAAGGTGATTGGTCCTGAGAATCCTTCCGACAAAGACGACTCTACAAAACCTTGAATCACCTAGTTCAGTTTTCACAACACTTTTTATAGGACTGGTCTTGTCAAGCAAGTGTAAACCTCGTGTCAAGTTGCCCATACCCAATCAAAGTTCCCATCTTAGAAAAACTAAAAAGCCTTGTTCAAAAGGAACAATGGCTTTTTGTGTTCTTAATATTTCCCCAACTCACGAAGACTAGTGTGATTTTCCTGAATGCGTCGGAACATCTTTTCCATATCCGACTTGGTGAAATGCACCAAAACAGGACGTCCATGCGGACAGTTATAGGGGTTGTCACATTGAGAAAGCTGATAAAGGAGCTGTCTGGCTGAGTGGTCATCGATACGATGGTTGGCCTTGATAGACCGCTTGCAGGACATCATGATGGCTAGCTCTGCTCGGTATTTCTTGATCGAAACTTCCTTGGTCAAGAGCAGCATGTCGCACATTTCATAGATACCTGACTCAATCTCTTCTTCTGCCATCCAAATAGGATGTTCACGCAGGATGAATTGATTTTCTCCGTACTCTGCTAGAAAGACGCCCGCTTCCTCTAAAAGAGGCATTCTTTCCCTGAGACGAAGGGCATCATCCACTGGGAATTCAAAGATGTAGGGCACTAGGAGTTGTTGCTGACTCTGGTCAACATTGCCGATGCTTTCACGGTATTCCTCGTACTTGACTCGTTCCTGAGCCGCGTGCTGGTCTATGATGTAGAGTCCATCTCGCCCCTGGGCAAAGAGATAGGTCCCGTGCATCTGTCCGAAAAACTCCAACTCTGGGAAGCTGGATGATTCTTCTCTCTCCAGCTTGTCATAAGCCTTATCAAGACTGGCTAAGTCTAACTCCGGATGGTCTAATTGGTCATAGTTAGCAGGCTTTCTCTCTGCAAAATGCAGTTTTGCAGGCTTAGTCAATTGGTCTAAAGTTTCTTTAGCAAACAGGGGTAGGTCCCTACCCTCCTCAGTTAATTCAACCTGGTGGTCAGCCACCTCAGCTTGACTAGGTTTTGAGAGTTCTGTTTTTTCATAGTAAAGCGTATTTTCTTTGAGTGGGAGAATAGTTTGCTCTACCTTTTGACGATTGCGCACGGTCGACTTGGCAAGATTTTCTAAAGCATCAGGAATCAAGGCTTGTTCCTTGAGACTATTTGAAATAGCTTCTGAAAGCAGCGCCATCAGTTCTCTTTCCTTAGAAATCCGCACTTCTTGTTTGGTTGGATGCACATTGACATCAGCTAGATAGGGGTCAATATGGATGTGAATGACAGCCAGTGGAAAACGCCCTACCATAAGCTTGCTTCCGTAACCATCCAAAATAGCACGGTTGAGCAAGAAGTTCTTGATATAACGGCCATTGATGAAGAGGCTGATATAGTTACGGTTGGCTCGGGTTAATTCAGGTAAAGACACAAAACCTGTAATTTCAAAATCTAAGTCAGAGTTCTCAATTTCAATCATCTTCTTGGCACTCGCCAAACCATAAATCCCTGCGATGGCTTGTCGCAGTTGACCAGTTCCAGCTGTTCGTGTCATTTCCTTGCCATCACTAATCAAGCTAAAAGAAATCTCAGGATGGGCTAACCCTAGACGGTTGACAATATCAATGATATGGGATAACTCTGCCTGCTGACTCTTCATATACTTGAGACGAGCTGGTGTATTGAAAAAGAGGTCCTCCACACAAACTTTGGTTCCCACAGGACTAGTCGCTGGGATGACTTCCTCAACTTCACCCCCACGCGCAACGAGCTTGGTCCCATGACTCGCACCATCCACCGCCGTCAACAGAGTCAAGACACTGACAGAAGCGATCGAAGGCAGGGCTTCACCACGAAAACCAAGCGTCCGAATCCGAAAGAGGTCTGCCTGATTTCTTATCTTACTGGTCGCATGACGACGGAGAGCCAATTCCACCTCATCGTGGGCAATTCCATGGCCATTATCTGTGATTTGAATCTTCTTAAGACCAGCTTCCTCGATCTCAATGATAATCTGGCTAGAACCCGCGTCAATGGCATTTTCTACCAGCTCTTTGACTACACTGGCAGGACGTTCAATCACTTCTCCTGCCGCAATCTGGTTTGCCAGTACCTCTGGCAATTCAATAATATGAGACATCTTTCAGCCCCTTTCTGTATCTATTTTCCTAGAAATTGATTAGTGCTATTATACCATATTTCAGATGTTACCAGAAAAAGCAAATACCACATAGACTCCAAATCTCTCCACATAGACAAAAGCTCTTGCCATGGGTCGTAAAATAATGGTATACTCAATAAAAATCAAAGAGCAAACTAGAAAGCTAGGCGCAGACAGTACTTTAGTACGGCAAGACGACGCTGACGTGGTTAGAATTTGATTTTTGAAGAGTATTAATAAAGGTGTACAAGAAGTGAGATTAACCTTGTATAACTGAAAAGGAGGGGAATTTATGAAAGTAGAACTACAGATTAAGGAGACTTACGAGGAAGAAAAGCTGATTGTCCAAACTCCTCAGCCGACCGAAAAAGTCCAGAAAGTCATCGAGTTCGCTGAAAATCTTGACCAAAAAGAAACAATCAAAGGAAAGATTGAAGATCAGGTCTATCTAATTAAGGTTAGTAAGATTCAACGCTTCTATATCGAGAATCGCAAGGTTCTAGCAGAAACTGCATCTCAGGCCTATACCATTGATTTGCGACTCTATCAGGTTCTTGAAATGCTGCCGACCACTTTTATCCAAATTTCCCAATCTGAAATCGTTAATATTGACGCTATCTCTCATCTCAAACTAACCCCCAACGGCCTAGTCGAAATCTTTCTCAAAAACGAAAGTTTCACCTACTCTTCACGCCGTTACCTAAAAACCATCAAGGAGAAATTAGAACTATGAAAAAACAAATCTTTCACGATGCAGCCGCTGGTGTACTTATCGGCCTCATCCTCTCTATCCTCTTTTCACTCATTTATGCACCAAATACCTATGCCCCACTAAGTCCCGAGTCTCTTATCGGCCAAGCGATGGCTCAACATCAGGTTCACGGTGCTCTAGTCTTGCTCTACTGTATGGTCATCTGGTCAGCTATCGGTGTTCTCTTTAGCTTTGGTGGTCGTTTATTCAGCCGTGACTGGAGCTTGCTCCGTGCCACACTTTCCCATTTCTTCCTCATGCTGGCTGGCTTTGTTCCACTAGCAACTCTGGCTGGTTGGTTCCCCTTCCACTGGACCTTCTATCTCCAGCTCATTCCAGAGTTTGCGATTGTCTACCTCATCATCTGGGCTATTCTCTATAAAAGAGAAGCTAAAAAAGTAGACCACATCAATCAACTTTTGGTCCATAAAAAGTAATAGAGAAAAATCCCACTCACAAAAATGTGAGTGGGATTTTTTTATAACTTTTGTTTGAGCTCAACCAAGACATTCATAGCCTGCATCGGTGTCATATTGTAAACATCCAGTTTAGCTAATTCTGCTAGGATAGGATGCTCTGCAGGGGTATCAAAGAGTGACATCTGTTCAGTAACAGCACTTGTTTCTCTCATTGGAGCAGGACTTTCCGTCCCTTGATTCTCCAGTTGAGTCAATATCTTATCCGCTCTTGATAAAAGTTCTGCTGGTAAGCCAGCAATCTTAGCAACGTGGATACCGTAGGATTTGTCAGCTGGTCCTGGTTCGATCTTATGAAGGAAGGTAACCTGCCCATCCTGCTCCAAGGTCGCCACATGGACATTGACCAAGTTTTTTAAGCTGGACTCCAGACTGGTCAACTCATGGTAGTGGGTAGCAAAGAGGGTTTTGGCTCCGATATGCTCATGGATGTATTCGATGATGGACTGGGCAAGAGCCATCCCGTCATAAGTTGCCGTTCCCCGTCCCAATTCATCGAAGAGAATGAGAGAGTTCTTGGTCGCATGCGAAATGGCATTGTTGGCCTCCATCATCTCCACCATAAAGGTTGATTGACCTGAAACCAAGTCATCTGCTGCTCCAATACGGGTAAAGATAGCATCGAAGATAGGCAAATGGGCGCTTTCTGCCGGCACATACGAGCCTAGCTGGGCCATAATCGCCGTCATAGCTAGTTGGCGCATGTAGGTAGACTTCCCACTCATGTTGGGCCCTGTAATTAGCTGAATACTCGTATCTTCTGCCATCTGGATACTGTTTGGAATGTAGGTCTGAGCTCCCATGACCTTTTCGACGACAGCATGGCGTCCCTTTTGGATATCGATTTGTGAATCATCCCCAAACTCAGGTCGGATCAAATGCTGGGTTTCAGCCACAACCGCCAGACTTTGCAAGACATCAACCGTTGCAATTCCTTGGGCTAGAGCCTGCAAGCGCTGGATATACTTGCTGACTTCCTCACGGATGCGCATAAAGATTTCGTACTCTAGGTTGGCTGACTTCTCACGCGCCTCCAGCATATCTCCCTCGATACGAGCCAATTCCTCAGTTCCAAAGCGTTCCGAGTTTTTCAGCGTTGCCTTGCGGAAAAAGTGTGCTGGTACATTTCCCAGTTGCGAATTAGTCACATGGAAATAGTAGCCATCTTTTTTATTGTAGTCAATCTTGAGCGTGCTGATGCCAGAGTTTTCTCTCTCCTTAGCCTCAATCTCAGCAATCCAACTAGTACCTTCTCTGAGCACACGACGGTATTTATCCAAGGTCTCATCAAATCCAGTCCGGATAATGCCACCTTCCGTAATCACGTGAGGAGCTTCAGGAGCAATGGCAGCACTAATCAAGCTCTCCAACTCAGGGATGGCATCTAACTGTTCGATAAGATAGGCCAGGGCAGGTTGCTCCACCCCTTCTAAAATCGCACGAATCCGCGGCACACTAGATAAGGTGGTCGCCAATTGCAAGAGATCCTTGGGATTGGTCTTGCCAAAGGAAACCCGACTAGCCAAACGTTCGATATCATAAACACCCTTGAGACTGTCTGTCAAATCACTGCGCTCAAAGAAGTGGTCAAGAAAGACCTGCACCACCTCTTGACGTTGGACGATTCGCTCCTTATCAATCAAAGGACGATGGATCCAAGACCGCAAGAGCCGCATACCCATAGCCGTTTTGGTTTCATCTAAAAGCCAGAAAAGACTGCCTTGCTTCTTACCTGAACGGGCATTCTCAAGCAAATCCAAACTAGCCTTGGTCGCATAATCCATCTGCAAGAAATCTTTGATTTCATAGCGGATAACTGGTTTGAGGTGGTTCAATTCCCGCATCTGGGTTCGGTGAACATACTGGAGTAGCTTACTAGCTGCCGCTTGCTCCACAGCTGCCAGTCGTGAACCCAATAAATGGATGTCCTCAAAACCTTCTTTCTCATAGGAAATCACCAGATTCATCTGACGACTTAGAATTTGTTCTTCTTCCTCAGGCAAGTCATAACCCAGCACCACTTCACGAGCCTTGAGATTGCGAATTTCCCCACAAACCAACGTGAAATCTAGTAGACCTGTCACATAGAAATCACCCGTCACCAAATCCATATAAGCCAGACCAAACTGATTGCCATCACGATCTAAGGAAACCAAGAAATTATTCTGACTATCCGACTTACTGCTATCAACGACCGTTCCAGGTGTGATGACCTGGACCACCTCTCGCTTGACAACCCCCACTGCTTGTTTGGGATCTTCCATCTGTTCTGCAATGGCAACTTTATAGCCCTGCTCAATCAGAACATCGATGTACTGCTGGGCAGAATGATAGGGGACGCCCGCCATTGGTATCGGATTTTCTGCATTTTTATTCCGACTCGTTAAGGAAATTTCTAAAATTTGTGCTGCATTAATTGCATCTTCATAGAACAACTCGTAAAAATCACCCATTCGAAAAAGCAAAAAAGCATCTGGGTATTGTTTCTTAATATCCACATACTGTTGCATGCCGGGTGATAGCTTTTCTGTTGCCATTTTTCGTCTCTCCTTGCTAAAAATAAGTCTTGAGAGCAACTCCCAAGACCTTATTTATCTTTCATCAAATCTAGCAAACGATCTTCCATCAGCTTGGCAACGTGCTGGTCTCGACAAATAACCAATAAGGTATTAGCACCAGCAACCGTTCCTAAAATCCATTCATCCTTGTTTGCATCTACAATGTTTGCTAAGACTGCAGCTTCCCCAAGTTTGGTATGCAGTACCAAGGTGAACTCTGCTCTTGCAACACCTTCTAAATGATGAGACAAAAACTCAACTAAATCAATCTTATCTGTCTCATTTGCTAGTACATAATACACCATATCATTTTTCTTAACCTTGGTCAAGCCGATTTCACGCAAATCACGCGACAAAGTCGTTTGTGTCACATAAACATTACGAGCTTCTAAACGATCTTGAATCTCTTTTTGTGTCCCAAGTTTTTCTTCAGCGATCATCTTTTTAATCAACTGATGCCGTTCTCTTTTTCTCATATTATCCTCTTAAGCGAATATTTATAACAAATTTTACATTTATTTTATAACTATATTATACCAAAAAAAATAGATAATTCAAAAAAATTCTTTTCTTTCTCAAAAAATGTAGTAAATTGTGTTAAAATAGTAAAAAAGCCCAAAAGGAGCCCTTATGAATACAAAAGAATTGATTGCTAGCGAGTTGGCTAGCGTCATTGATAGTCTGGACCAAGAGGCTATTTTAAATTTACTGGAAACACCTAAAAACTCAGAAATGGGAGACATCGCCTTCCCTGCCTTTTCTCTAGCAAAGGTCGAGCGTAAAGCTCCTCAAATGATTGCAACAGATATTGCTGAAAAAATCAATAGTCAAGCCTTTGAAAAGGTTGTTGCTACTGGACCTTACGTCAACTTTTTCCTTGATAAATCTGCTATTTCGGCTCAAGTATTACAGGATGTTATTACTGAGAAAGAGCACTATGCTGACCAAACCATTGGCAAGCAAGAAAATGTCGTTATTGATATGTCTAGTCCCAACATCGCAAAACCATTCTCTATTGGGCACTTGCGTTCAACAGTTATCGGAGATAGCTTGTCACATATTTTCCAAAAAATCGGCTATCAAACGGTCAAGGTCAACCACCTAGGAGACTGGGGCAAACAGTTTGGAATGCTGATCGTTGCCTACAAGAAATGGGGAAATGAGGAAGCGGTTAAAGCGCATCCAATCGATGAACTTCTTAAACTCTACGTTCGCATCAATGCTGAAGCTGAAAAAGACCCTAGCTTGGATGAAGAAGCACGCGAATGGTTCCGTAAACTGGAGAATGGTGACGAGGAAGCCCTCGCTCTCTGGCAATGGTTCCGTGATGAAAGTTTAGTGGAATTCAACCGCCTTTACAATGAATTGCAAGTCGAATTTGACAGCTACAACGGAGAAGCCTTCTACAATGATAAGATGGATGCTGTTGTAGACATCCTCGCTGAAAAAGGACTTCTTGTGGAGTCAGAGGGAGCCCAAGTTGTCAATCTTGAGAAATATGGAATTAAACATCCAGCCCTTATCAAAAAATCTGATGGTGCAACTCTCTATATCACACGTGACTTGGCTGCAGCCCTTTACCGTAAAAATGAATACCAATTTGCCAAATCCATCTATGTTGTTGGTCAAGAGCAATCTGCCCACTTCAAACAACTCAAGGCAGTACTACAAGAGATGGGCTATGATTGGAGCCAAGACATTGTCCATGTTCCGTTTGGATTGGTAACAAAAGAAGGGAAAAAACTCTCTACTCGTAAGGGAAATGTCATCTTGCTAGAGCCTACTATTGCAGAGGCTGTTAGTCGTGCCAAGGCCCAAATCGAAGCGAAAAATCCTGAGTTAGAAGATAAAGACCAGGTTGCCCACGCTGTTGGAGTTGGGGCTATCAAGTTCTATGATCTTAAGACCGACCGTACAAATGGATATGACTTCGACCTTGAAGCTATGGTATCCTTTGAAGGAGAAACTGGACCTTACGTTCAATACGCCTACGCTCGTATCCAATCTATCTTGCGCAAAGCCGATTTCAAACCAGGTACAGCTAGCAACTACAGCCTGAATGATGCTGAAAGCTGGGAAATCATTAAGCTACTCCAAGACTTCCCACGTATTATCAATCGTGCAGCAGATAATTTTGAACCTTCTATCATTGCGAAATTTGCGATTAGTTTGGCTCAAGCTTTCAACAAGTACTATGCACATACACGTATCCTAGATGAAAGTCCTGAGCGCGACAGTCGTCTGGCCCTCAGCTACGCAACCGCAGTCGTCCTCAAAGAAGCTCTTCGTTTGCTCGGAGTAGAAGCGCCGGAGAAGATGTAAATCGCCAAAGTTACTTGATTGCGGAGCAATCTAAGTAACTAACGCCAAATCCTATTCGGACTTTGGCTTAGGCGCTTCACTAGTCATGGCCCCTAAATATAATCGATTTAGAGCCCATGACGTCGTAACTATCGTGACTTTGCTAGGTGTTTCGCTAACTTCCCAAACCAAATAACATCAATTTAGTTTAGGTTCTAATCTTTTAAATTACTTGAAAGTAATCTGAAAGATTGAGGCAAGATAACATTTATATTTTGTTCGGCCTTGTAGCTGTTCAATGAAATAATTTATTCACTTTTACTATTTCTTTATCACACTGGGAGATTCCTTATGAGCCAATATGCTTATATCCTCGTTGTACTTAGCTTGGTTTTCCTTTTTCTGCTCAATAAGTACGAGAAGGAGAGACTTCAAAGACTCTACCAAGAGCAACTCTTGAAGGACGAGACATTTAGGTCTGACATCAAAGAGAAAATTCACACGACTGAAAATATCAATGATGTCATTGCACATATCAATAAAACTTACCATCTGGGAATGTTGCTCTCAAAAGACGTCACAGATCAATTGAAATAATCAAAATCCGAGAAGCTTTCTTCTCGGATTTTTTAGTCTTAACCATATTCTCCTTGGAGAAATTTCATTAATGCATGTAAAGTTTTCTGTAATTTTCTATATTTTTTCAAAATGGTCTTGCATTTCCTTTAAGATTTTTGTAGAATAGTAGCTATCTATTCAGATTATTCTGAAAATTCAAAAACAGGAGTGTTTATTATGTCACAAGTTACGTTATCAAACCAGTCAACCTGGGCAAGCAAACTAAAGGCAATGGGGCCAGGAATCCTAATGGCTTCTGCTGCCGTTGGAGGTTCTCACATTGTATCCTCTACTCAAGCTGGTGGTTCTTATGGTTGGTCACTACTCCTCTTGGTTATCTTGGCCAATGTTTTTAAATATCCATTTTTCCGTTTTGGTGCCGAATATACTGCCGACACTGGTAAAACCTTGGTAGAAGGCTATGCTGAAAAAGGAAAAATCTATCTCTGGATTTTCTTTGTCCTCAATGTCTTCTCTGCTATGGTCAATACAGCTGGAGTCGCTATCCTTTGCTCAGCCATCATCGCTAGCGCTTTTCCAATGATTGGTCTTAGCATCACTCAGTGGTCCCTTATCCTTGTTGCAGTCATTTGGGCCATGCTACTCTTTGGTGGCTACAAACTATTAGATGGTATGGCAAAATGGATCATGTCTGCTTTGACCATTGCAACTGTTCTTGCAGTTATCATTGCAGCAATTAAACATCCAGAATACAGCTCTGATTTTGTCGAGAAGACACCTTGGCAAATGGCAGCCCTCCCTTTTATCGTTTCCCTCCTAGGATGGATGCCTGCCCCTATTGAAATTTCAGCCATCAACTCACTCTGGTCTGCTGAAAAGAAAAAGACTGTCAACTTTAATACAGAGGACGCTCTTTTCGACTTTAACGTTGGTTACATTGGAACTGCTATCCTGGCTGTATTCTTTGTAGCACTCGGAGCACTGATTCAGTATCCTACAGGACAAGCAGTTGAAGCAGCTTCAGCCAAGTACATTTCTCAATTTGTGGGTATGTATGCCTCTGTTCTTGGAGAATGGTCCCGTTATTTGATCACCTTTATCGCCTTTCTCTGTATCTTTGGAACGGTCATCACCGTTATCGATGGCTACTCTCGTGTCAATCAGGAATCGCTGCGACTCTTGATTCGTCAAAAAGAGGATTCTCGCAAATCTTTGAACATCTGGATGACCATTACCGCTATCATTGGTATCGTAATTATTAAATTCTTTGCTGGTCAAGTTTCCACCATGCTTCGCTTTGCCATGATCGGTTCTTTCCTGACAACACCATTCTTCGCTCTTTTGAACTATGTATTGGTGACACGTGAGAATAAAAATCTTCCTTCTTGGCTAAAACTCCTCGCTATCGCAGGATTGATTTTCCTCTTTGGCTTCGCTATTTTCTTTATCTATGCACTTGCCATCGGAAAAGCAGGATAGTTTATAAAATGGCACCCTGACAGGGTGCTTTTTGCATACTCAAAAGCAGTTGAAAATCTCAACTGCCCCTCAGTACTACTTTATTTTTCTGTCTCTAACTCATACAAGTCTGCAATGATTGCTGCGACTTTTTTAATATCTCCCAGCATGCCTCTCATTTCAAAATCTGCTAGAACGGGGAAACCAAAACGCTGGCTGTACTGCTTGGCTGTTAGGCAGTATTGATTGTTAAAATTGCGATTACCAGATCCCACTACCCCAAAACACTTACTAGCATTGTCTCCATAAGCGATAAAGTCGCCCACTGGAGTCGTTAGAATCTCAACATCGCCGTTATCGACACCATTTCCACCTTCCAGATAGGTCGGCAAGAAAGCGACATAGGGATGTTCCATTTCAAAGAATTCTTGGCCTTCCTTGACCAAATCCTTGATATGGATTTTTTGGACCTCAATTCCCTCATACTGAGACAAGAGATAGTCCTTGAGTCGGGTTACAAAACTCTCTGTATTCCCACTCAGACTGATATACACTAGGGATATTTTTTTCATGTTGACCTCGATTTTTTGTTTACGATTTAAAAAGAACTAACAAGATTGTAACTTGATAGTCCTTTTTTGTCAATACTTAGGCAACTTCTTCTGCTTCGACTTCTTCGGCCAAATCTTTTTGTTGGCGCCACATCTTGTAAAAGACTAAGGCTAAAAAGAGAACATTGATAATGATGAACAAAATATTCGTTCCTTGTGCAAATGCTCCCATTCCTAGGCCGAGGGTAGAATCTTTGATTAATTGAACCGCATCTTGAACATTCATATAGCTATAAACCAAACCAACAATCGCTAGTAGAACATAGCCAATATAAGCATAGTTTGCGAATTGCACATTTTTACGTACTAGAAATACAAAGGCTACTACAACTAAAATTGCAGATAAAACAATCAACAACGTATTAAAAATAGAGTGCGATGACGCTGTTACTTGGTAAGTATAGTTGACTGTGTCTTCTAATTGCTGAGCAGTAAGCGTCCCGCTATTCGCCAGGCTAGCACGAAGCACATCTTTACTTGGCAATGGACTCAAGATTCCAAATAATGACATAGATGAAATGAGGGCTGATAAGACTAACAAAACCCAAAGATAAATAGGATTCTTTTTCATGTTTTCCTCCAAAAGATATTTTGAACATTATAGCATTTTTTGTACAGGAATACAACTTTTACAAGCTAGTTTCAACTTGTTTCCGATAAGCTTTCGGTGATTTTCCGCACAATTTACGGAAAACCTTATAGAAATATCCAACATTACTATAGCCAACTGCATAGCAAATATCTTCGATGCTATCACTGGTCGACAGTAAGAGTTGCTGCGCTGCCTTAATTCTCTGTTTATTGAGCAATTCCGCAAAGGTTGAGTTGGTTTCCCTCTTGATCAGCTGACCGAGATAGACAGGATTGATAAAGAGATCCTTGCTAATATCCTTAAGTGAGAGCTCTTTCTGATAATCACGCCCAATCACCTCCAGAACGCTCACCACATTTTCATTCATGCGATACTGGCCAAAGAACTTGGTCAAGGTTTCTTTGATATAGGCAACCAATTCTTCAAAGGTGTTAATGGCATGGATAGCTTTGACAATCTCGGTCATATCATCTGCTTTTAGGTGTTCAAACAAATGAAAGACATCCATGACAAACTGGGTAAAGAGCTGCTTCGTGATAGCCACGCGCGGGGTATTCTCCAAGACGACCTTCTCTAGCAAGGTTAATTCTTCGATGATTTGATTGATATTCCCTTGGATAATCACCCGATAAATCGGCTCGTAATAGGCAAACAAACTCTCGGATTTTTCTAGATTAACTGAACCGTAGAAGAGGGCTTTTTCAGCGTTGATCTTCCAATTCTCAAAGGACTGCTGGTAGGGTGCTTCAAATGGTGTCACGACGATGCCATCGAGCGGTTGATCAGAGATGAAAATCTGCCAGTCTTGCCCCAAAACATAGTAAGGAATGGTAAAAGAACCCTGCTTTTCCTTGGATAGACCAATCCACCAGCTGTCTTTACCTGACAGGTAGTTCGTAAATCCTGTCTCATCCAATTCTTGACTGAGGGTCTGACTTTGTTCCACCTTTTCCTGAAGCTGCTGCGCAATTTTTTCTAATAAATTGCCCAACTCCACCTTGTCTACTGGCTTGACCAGATAATCCACGACACTAAGGTTCATGGCTTTTTTAACGTACTCAAACTCCTGATAACCAGACAGCAAGATATAATAGGTATCTGGAAGTAGCTCTTTCATTTCCCTAATCATCTCAAGTCCGGTCTTATCTGGCATGTTGACATCGGAAATGACCACATCTACTGGATTTTTCTTAATATAGTCCAAAGCATCATCTGCGTGATTAGCTGTTGCGACGACTTGCATATCCCATTTTTCAAAGGGGATTAATCGCTTGAGCCCCTCTGTCACCATGTACTCATCGTCTACTAATAAAACTTTATACATTTCTACCCTTTCTATTCATCCTGGATAGTGATATGGTAACGAACACCTTCTTGCTCAGCTGACTCTACACTGATTTGGTAGCGATCCCCAAAGTAGAGAACAAAGCGTTCGTGTACATTTACTATTCCAATTGATTGCCGCTCCCCACTATAGCTTGCCTCGTGTTCAAAACTTCGTTGAGCTAATTTTTCTTGCAAGCTAGCTAGTTTCTCAGCGGGCATTCCTCGACCATTGTCTTCCACTAGGATTTCAACGAAGCCTTGGCCCTTCAAGGCTTTGATACTGATGACATTATCCGTTCTGCGATGGTCAACACCATGGGCAAAGTAGTTTTCTACCAATGGTTGGAGTGTAAATTTTGGAATCCTCATTTCTTCCAATTCTGGTGCAATCTTGAAACCATAGGCAATGGATTTAGGATAACGCACCATGCAGAGATAGCTATATTTTCGGCAAAATTCCAACTCCTGCTTCAAGGTCGTTTCCCGCTCGTCAGAGATATTGTTGCGTAACAAGCTACTAAATTCATAGATAATATCTGCCAGTTCATCCTGACTTTGCATGACGGCATACATCCGTAAAAACTCCAGAGTATTGTACATAAAGTGAGGATTGATTTGAGCCTGCAGGGCTCGCATATTGGCATCTTTTTGACTGAGCTCTAGCTGATAGATATCATGGATATTTTTTTCCAGGCGATCCAACATATCATTGGTTGTTTCTGCAATGAGAAGCAACTCTTGGTCTTTTTCAGAGGTATCGATTCGAAGGCCTTCTTCTCCTTGAGCAATCACCTCGATCGAATCAACTAGGTCTACGACCTGCTTTTGGTAATTTGAAAAAGTCTGTCTAAGGGTCACGTACAAAATAATGATAAAGAGAATACTTAGCCCAATAATGACAGCTGAACTCGTCAAAGTTCCTGTAAGAACAAAATTTTTAGGAACAGCGACTCGAACCTGATAACCATGAGAGGTGACACCCACAAACCAGTTTTCTCGCTCGGCTGAGACCTTCTCCCCAATATGGAACATCTCGGTCTCAAAAGGCGAAGTTACTGTTACAGCCATTGGGATATGACCCCGAGTATTGTCAATAGCGCCATGTAAAACATCCGGGGATAGGGAGATATAGATCACTCCTAAATCCTTGTCAGACACAGGATCGGAAACAGGAATGGCAAAACTATTGGCTGTTGGCTTAAAATCCTCTGCAGGAATTTTCTCTCCACTGCGTTTTTCTCTAGTCGAAACATACACTTCCTTGTAGTCCTGAAGAACAATAGCCACTCCAGTCACAAAATCATTCCGAACATAGAGGTCATCAATATTTTCATACAGGGAAACCGATATATAAGGCGAAGTTTTACGCTCTAATTGCCAATAGAAATAGTCTGGTGTGCTGAGACTGAAATACTTGTAAATCCCTTCGATGCGGGCCTGATTTTCAACCAAAGACTGAGCAAGTTGGGTTGACTCTCTGTGATAGTATTCCACTTCACTCACTGTCCGAGTGGTCACACGTTCTGCAACCCGTTGGGCCTCCTTCTCACGCGAGTCCCAGTCAGCATACGATAATATAATCGCAAAACTGGCAATGACCACGATCATAACCAAACTATAAATCCGTAAAAGAGAGTGAAGCCAGAACTGCTTCATTCTATTTTGTCGCCAATTTTTCATGGATACTTTCATAAATAGGTTCCAACATATCACTGATAAAGAAATGCCACATTCCAATTCCTACAAAAAAGAGCAAGGCAGGCATATAATAACCAACTCCTACAAGGAGAGCGGACCCGAGTAAAACCTTGGCAATCGCAGGTAAGCTCATAAAAATCCCTATAAGGGACAGTTTCAAGGTATTTTGGTAGGATAAATCAAAGTACACCTGAAGTTTCAAGGAAACAGTATAGGCTAGAAAGACAAGAGCAACTACAAGGACATTGAGAAAGGTCGCCAAGAGGTGGAGAATTGTCTGATGGGGCAATTGAACTAGAAGATACAAACCATAAACTAGGACAAGATCCACAAACACAAAACTATAGAAAGCCAGGTTGCTCTTGACAAAATTACTCTTATACAATTCCCAAGCTTCCTTCAAATGGTATGCTCGATAGGTATACCCATGCTCCGCATACAAACTCATAAGAGTTGCACTAGCTGGTGCCAAACCAAAGACCACTCCTCCTGCTAGTGTTAATAGCCAGAAATAAGCCGTCGCCATCATTCCCAAAAAGATACGATTAAAGACGAATTCTAGAAATTTTCCCATGCTACTCTCCTTAAACTAACGATGTAACTATTATATCATATTTCAAACGTTTTCAAAAATATAGAACTCCCATTTACAATCCTCAAAAAGCGTGATACAATTGATTTTGTTAGTTTATATCAAGGAGAAACTCATGAAGAAAAATATCTTAACCACCCTCTTAGCTGTCGTCCTTTATTTCCTCTGTCTAGCGATTGGAGTAGTACTTGGTCACTTGGTTGACTCAACGGGCAATATGTTCTATGCTCCGGCTTTTTCAGCCCTTGTTGGGGGTAGCGTCTACATGTTTCTTCTGGTAAAAGTTCCTCGTTTTGGTGCCATTACCACTCTAGGACTTTTTATGGCACTTTTTTTCCTAGCTAGCAAGCATGGCGCTGGTGCCTTTCTCCCAGGACTCGCCTGTGGTCTTGCAGCAGATGCTATCGCTCGTCTCGGCAACTACAGAGATCGAATCAAAAACACTCTCTCCTTCCTCGTCTTTGCTTTTAGCACAAGTGGCCCTATCTTCCTCATGTGGATCAATCCAGCATCCTACGAGGCAGCTCTCCTCGCTCGTGGAAAATCTCAGGAATACATTGACCGTATCATGGTCGCTCCAGAGCTGGACAAAATCCTTCTCTTTGTTTCAAGCATTCTCCTTTGTGCCTTGATTGGTGCTGTGGTTGGGCAAGCCATTAGTAAAAAGTTTACACACAAAATCTAATCACTAAAAAAGAGCCCTTGGGCTCTTTTTATTTATGACTCAATTTCTTGGTCAAGAAATCTCCCAAGAACTGGATTGTAAAGATAATCAAAATGATAATGATAGTCGCCAAGATGGTCACATCGTGATTGTAACGGTTAAATCCATAAGCGATGGCTACGTTACCGATACCACCAGCACCAACTGCTCCCGCCATAGCTGTTTCCCCAACAAGGGAAATCAAGGTCACAGTCGTCACACGAATCAAATCTGGAAGACCTTCTGATAGGTAAACACCCACGATGTCCCAGAAGGTCGCTCCGCTCGCTTGAGCCGCCTCAATGACACCACCATCCAACTCAGCCAAGACCACCTGCACCTGACGGGCAAAGAAGGCAAAGACCGCAAAAGAAAGGGGGACAAGGGCTGCATTTGGCCCAATGCTCGTCTTCACAATCAAGTGAGAGAGTGGCGACATGATTGCCAAGAGGATGATGAAAGGAACCGCACGGAAAATAGAGGTGATCTTGTCTAAAATCCAGAAGATAACCTTATTTTCCAAGACACCGCCTGGCGCTGTCAAGACGAGGAAAAGACCTGCTACCAACCCCAAGAACCCTCCGATGATGAAGGAAAGAACTGTCATATAAAGAGTTAGGTAGATAGCTGTTCCCCAGCCAGCCTGGCCTGACCAGCCCATCTTGTAGACATTTGGTAAGTAAGTTTGAATCAACTCTGTCATTTTACTGTCCTCCCTTCAATACTTTTAGTTGGACACCAGCCTGACGGATGGCATCTTGAGCACCTGCTAGCGATACTTTTTCACCTGACAAGACCACCACCAATTCTCCAACGGGAGTACCATCGAGAATTTCGATATTTCCATAGAGGATATTGGCCGTTACTTGGTAATGTTTGTACAATTCATTCAAAAGTGGTTCGTCTGTCGAAGCCCCTGCATACTTGAGCTGCACTAAGATACTGTTCTCAGATAAATGTTCTACGATTTCTTGCTTCTCAATCTTAACCATGGCTTCGTCAATACCTGTTGCAGTAGAGATGAAGTCTTGGGTCAAAGGTTGTTTAGGGTCTGAGAAGATTTCAAGAACACTTCCTTCTTCAATCAAACGGCCATCCTGCATGACCGCCACACGGTTGGCAATGTCTTTGACAATCTGCATTTCATGCGTAATCAAGACAACGGTCAATCCTAATTTTTGGTTCAAATCTTGCAACAAAGCCAAAATCTGCTTAGTTGTCTTAGGGTCAAGGGCAGACGTTGACTCGTCTGAAATCAAGATTTTTGGATCATTGGCCAAGGCACGCGCAATGGCCACACGCTGTTTTTGCCCTCCAGATAGTTGTGAAGGGTAGTTTTCAGCACGATCCGCCAAGCCAACCAAGTCCAACAACTTAGCTACTTTAGCTTTCTTTTCTTCCTTGCTGAGTCCAGAGTGTTTGAGGGCAAAGGCTACATTTTCCTCTGCTGTCTTTTGGCTCATCAGGTTGAAATGCTGGAAAATCATCCCAATGTCTTGACGTTTCCGACGCAACTGCTCTGCCGTCAGAGTGACCTTACCATCAAAAATCACATCGTCATCAATGGTAATTTTCCCAGCAGATGGCTTTTGCAAGAGGTTAATCACCCGTACAAGAGTGGATTTCCCTGCTCCAGAATATCCAACGATTCCGTAGATATCCCCTTCTTGGATGTGAATGGTCACATCCTTGACCGCTGTGATGGTTCTCTTCTTTTGGTGAAAAGTCACATCAATCTGATCTAACTTGATAATATCTCTACTCATAGCTTCTAATCAGCTCCTCTACTAATTCAATATGGGTGTAGTAATCGGCGATTCGCACGTTTTCATTTCCACCATGGTCTCGGCTATTGGCATTTCCTAGACCGAAGGCCACCATTGGTACCTCTAGGGCATCAAAGACCGTATGCATCGGTCCTGTCCCCGCTGTGGTCGGCAAGACTGAGACGCCCTGTGGATAGAATTTCTTGGCCAACTCGATCACATTGAGAATGGCCGGCGCGCTCATATCGCTTCGATAACTCATCTCTCCCAAGGTATAGTATAATTCTACCTTATCAAAGCCATTTTTGTCTAGCTGTTTCCGAATTTTTTCCAGAACATCATGCGGTTCTAGACCAGGAACCAAACGAACCTCAAGCTTAGCACTGGCTTCTGCTGGCAAAATCGTTTTAACTCCTTGCCCTTGATAACCTGACTGAATCCCTTCGATATTAAGGGCTGGCTCGAAAAAGAACCGTTTTAGAAAGGCTGCACGTTCCTCTTGTAAGAGAGGCAATTCCAAGCCATAAATGCGACTGATTTCCTCAGGATTGCGTTGGGCGTAGGCATCTACCAAGGCTAGTTCTCGTTCATTTGGCTCTTGAACATCCTCGTACAAGCCTTCTACTAAGATACGTCCATCTGCTGCACGTAGGCTACTTAGAGCCTGGATAAGATACCATGGAGCTGATTCCACGACACCACCATAACTCGAGTGGATATCCACATCAGCACTTTTTACCTTGGCATCAAAGGTTACAATTCCCTTGTTTCCGCCAGAGATTTCCAGCTGTTCCAAGGCGTTCTTTGTCCCTTGTTCCCAGACTAGCAAGTCCGCTCCACGAAGTTTGTCTGCGTGTTTCTCTAAATACTTATCTAGATCCATGGAAGCAGACTCCTCTGCTCCCTCCATGATAAAGCTGATATTGACAGGTAGGTCATCATGATGCTGCATATACTTTCTCAGAGCACTCAAACGAGCCGTGATATGGCCTTTGTCGTCATCAACCCCACGTCCATACATAAAACCATTTCGCACAGAAAGGGTAAAAGGATCCTCTGTCCACACCTGGTCGCCATCCGCTGGCACGGTGTCATAGTGATTATAGAAGATCAAGGTCTTGGCATCCGGACGCGAGCTCTTGAAATGCGCCATGACAAAGGGAGCCGTATAGCTCTCATCAATCTCGACTTCAGCTCCTACACGCTTGAAAATCTCACCCAGATAGTTTGCGACTTCCTTGAGTCCAACCTGCTGGGCAAAAACTGATTTCTTGGAAATCAAGGTGCGCAAGACTTCAAAATAATGTTGGGCCACATGATCCTTCTCAAATTTTTCAATCTGCTCTTGTTCGCTAGGAAAAACCATTTTCTCTCTCTCTTTCTACTACGTACTTGCGTCCTCAGAACGACCACAAGTGCCTCTTTAAAATCAACTCTCTATACAAAAGTAAGAGGTGGAAACTCTCTCCCACCTCCCTGTGTCTTATTACCAAACTGGTTGGTCCAAACCGTCTGATGTTTCTTCGATAACTTTTTTCACTTCATCAGTGTGGTAAGCTGCGATAATTTTCTTGATGGCATCAGCCTTAGGTGATGATTCCCAATCTTTTTTCGCAACAATGATGTTGTACCATTGTTTTGAGTTTTCATCAGCTTGTTCTTTGAAAAGTGCTTTCTTGTAGTCCAATTTTGCTTCTGTAACGAAGGTATTGTTTACAACGGCAGCATCAACTGATGACAATGAACGAGCTGTTTGACTAGCGTCCAATTCAGTAATCTTCAAGTTCTTTGGATTTTCTGTGATGTTAGCAACTGTTGCAAGTGCAGTTCCAGAAACATCCAATTTGATCAAACCAGCTGATTGAAGCAAGTAAAGCGCACGGCTTTCGTTTGTTGCATCGTTTGGTACGGCGATTTCACCGTTATCTGGGATTTCTTCCACTTTGGTATACTTGTTTTCTTCCCCATTTTTACCTGAGTAAAGGCGGATTGGTGAGATGTAGGTATCTGCAATCGCTACAAGGTCTTTCCCGTTTTCTTTGTTCCAGTTATTCAAGAAGTTGTAGTGTTGGAAAGCATTCAAGTCTACTTCGCCATCAGCAGTTGCCTTGTTTGGTTGTGAATAGTCTGTGAACTCTGTGAATTCCAATTTAATTCCATCTTTTTCAACCAATTCTTGGATTTTATCCCAACGCGCTTCTTCAGAACCGCTACGGTTAACTGTTGCAATTTTGACAACTGTTTCGTTGTCTGCTTTCTTTTCTGAATTTCCGCAAGCTGCAAGAGTCAAACCTGCGACTGTAGCAAGCGCCGCTACACCGAGCCATTTTTTAATTTTCATGATTCTTTCTCCTTTAAAAATAATACCGTAATAGTATCTCATACTTTATTTGAATTAGCAAATTGTTATTAGATAGGCAGACATATAGTTTGAAACTATATACCTAAAAATTGAGAAATCATCCGCCTTTCTCAGACTGGATGATTTCATACGACTATTTGATATCAGCTTCTGCTGGGAGGTAAGTGTCCCCGAAGAACTGTTTAGACAATTTTTCAAGAGTTCCGTCTTTGTAGAGTTCTTGGATACGTTTGTCTACAAATGATTTCAACTCATCTTGACCTTTAGCAAGAAGTGGGTAAACGTAAGGTTGTTGGTCGCTTGGAAGTTCAATGACTTTCAAGTTATCCAAACCTTGGTTCTTGATAACTGTTTCAACACCGATTTTATCAAAAATCTTGTAGTCAAACTGACCATCGCTCAAACGAGACATGATTTGTTGGAAGTCCGCTTTAGTGTAGTTAAGAACAGTTGGATTATCTGCGTGTTGTTTGTTATAATCTTCTAGCTGTTTAGCTGATGTTGTCCCTTGAACAACCTCAGTAGACTTGCCTCCGATATCATCAAGCGACTTGATGCTGTCGTCGTCTTTCTTCACAACGAGAACGTTAGGGTTTTTAGCAGTTGGAGCTGCATAAAGGTACTTTTCAGCACGTTCTTTGGTATAGCTGATATTGTTCACAGCCATTTGATAACGGTCGCTATCAAGACCTGCAAAGACACCTGACCACTCTGTCTTTTCAAACTTGACATCGTATTTGTCAGAGTCTTTAAAGATAGCACGGACTACTTCAATCTCATAACCAGTCAACTCACCATTTTCTTCGTAGTTAAATGGTTTTGGTGAAGCATTGGTTGCAACGATAATTTCTTTCTTACCAGATGCTGCTTCGCTAGTTGCAGTATCTTTCTTATCTCCACCTGAACAAGCTGCTAGTACACCTGCGGCAACAAGTCCTAGAGCAGCAAGAGATGAATATTTGACGATTTTTTTCATGTCATTTCCTCCAAAATAGAATACTTTACTATCTTAACAGAAAAAAGGAATTTACGCCATTATATGATATCTATCTCTGTGATAGTTTTTTTTTATGGCTGATTTAAAAGACCAGACGCAAGACTGCAATCAAGACTACCCCAAAAAGAACCGTACCTACTAGATTGCGGTAGCGAAAGGCTACCCAAGCCGTTGGAAAAACTGCCAAGAAGTTCAGCCATTTGATCTGAGGAAGGCTCCCAACCTTGCCAGTCACTACGCTTGAAAGGATCAAGGCAAAGATAATGGAAACAGGCAAGAACTTCAAAAACCGCTCAACGATAGCTGGCAAGCCCTTGTACTTAACCAAGATGAAGGGAATCATACGGGGAATCCAAGTCACCAATCCAGAAAAGAGGATTGCCATTAAAATATACTTACTGACCATCTAAGACCACCCCCATGGTACAACCTAGCAAGGTCGCAAACAAAACAGCTAGCGACTGAGACACTACTGTCAAGAGCAAAAAGAAAGACACCGCAACAACGGCTAGGATCCGCAGCAGATTCCGTACAGGAACCCGTCTTTGCATAATCTGAAATTGCGAAGTAAAAATCCCGATAAACATCCCAACAAGGGCAAAGTCTAAGCCAAAGACTTCAGGATTTGGAAGAAGGCCACCTAAAGCTGTCCCCGCCACTGTCCCAATAAACCAGGCTACATAACTATTGAGATTGTTCCCGTGCATCCACATAGGATGGACTTTGTCTGTATGGGCTAATTCGCCCATCAAAACTCCATAGGTCTCATCAGTCAAGAGGCTAGACATACCGATGTTTTGCCAGAGACTAGTATGACGGAAATAGGTCGACGCATGTAAGCTCAGCAAAAAGAGTCGCAAGTTGATCAAAAAGACCGTCATGGCAATGGCCGCAACAGGCGCTTGAACCGCAATCAATGCCAACATGGCAAACTGGGCACTCCCAGCATAAACAAAGAGGCTCATCAAGCCCATCTCAACAGGTGTCACATAGGGCGCGCCAATAATCCCACAAGCCAGACCAATGCTGACATAGCCAAGGGCAGTCGGCATGGCTGCCTGTACACCTTCCCAAAATCCTTTTTCTTTCATCCTTCTCCTCATATTCTCTCCAATTGCGACTGTTCGTCATCACAGCCACAGCACGGACTATTATAACATATTCAAAGAAGAGAAAAAAGTTTCGGATTCGAAACCTATTGCCAGCAAAAAGTGCTGAAGAGGAAGCATCATGGATACATGAGAAATTGATCCACTCGGATAGTATACTTATCGGTTTCTGTGTCTGTAGCATATTTATTTTCTGTTGGATAGACATCGATCCAGAGTTCCCACTGTTGTCCTTTTAACTTGACCTTGTAGCGATAACCGTCATCATAGAGGCCTACTGTATCAGTTGTCCTGGACTGGTAATCTGGAAGAGCTTCAATTTCTTTTTTTATAGTCTGGGATAAGTTATTGAGCAATGCTTGCTGCTCAGCTTTTGAGGTAACGGGAAAATAAGCCGCTACTGTTTCCAAGTGATGCGATTTTGAAAATGTAAAGGTTGCTCGACCAGTATAGCCTTTCAAAGTAATCTGCTCATAGTGATAGAAAAGGCGACCTGTTTTATAGAGATAAGGATCTTTTGCACGCCAAGGATTGTGATAGCCTGTTTCTGTCTCTTCTACTATTTCATGAGGTTTTCCAAACGCTTTTTCAAAAGATTCGAGGGGCATATTAAAAGAAACGGATTCAAACATGACCAATTGCGTCTTTTGAAACATTCGAAAAACCATTAAAGAAAGCAACAATACCACTATGGCAAGTGCCGTACTCATTATTTTTTTAAATCTCATATCTCTACTATACTAAAAAACTCGGGCATTTGTCCAAGATAAAAAAGTCAACAATTAACTGACTCTTTATTCTATGGTATAGAAGGAAAGGATTACGATGCATGCCTCCGATATTGACTAATCCCAACCCCATACTCCTTATCTTCAGGCTTTTCATGATATCCAAGTTCTGTCGAATAAACCTCGACCCAGAGATCCTCCGTTTGCCCTTGTAATTTGACTTTATATTGATAAGAATCTTGATCTAGTCCTACCATTTCAACTGTCATAGACTGATAGTCTGGTAAAGATTCAATTTCTGTTTTTATAGCCTGCGATAGTTTGCCAAGTAGTTCTTTCTGTTCCATTTTTGAAGCAACAGGAAAAGAAGCCCTCGCTTCTTCCAAGGTATGCCATTTTGAAAACGTAAAATCTGCGCGGATAGTATAGCCTTCCCATCTCATATTTTCGTAATAGTAGAAAAGGCGACCTGTTTTATAGAAATACGGGTCTTCTGCACGCCAAGTATCACGATAGGCCATTTCCTCCTCTTCCACGACTTTGTCAGCTACTACAAATGTATTTTCAAAAGATTCTACAGACATATAAAACGAAAGCGATTTAAACATGACTAACTGCGTACTAGGAAATTCCAAATTTTTAAAATTTTGGTAAGATTTTATAAATAAGATTATCACTCCAAGAGCAAGCAAACCACTGATTATTTTTGTAAATTTCATATTTCTACTATACTAAAAAACTCTATGATTGACAAACTTTGATAGAGTCGGATGCTGTGAAGGGTAAGTGACAAACCGCCATAATAAGAAAAAGACTGGGAAGCCAGTCTTATCGAAATTAAATCAAAGTTCCCTACTAAATGCTCTCACGAATATTCAAGAGCATGACAAATGCGGTTAGGAGTAATAGCAATAGAATAAAGCTGACCGCTAAGGTCCCAAAACTTGTAGCAATCGTTACGAAAACGATTGTGAATAGACTTGGTAAGACAACCGTAATAGCACCAATAGAGGATTGAACCGCTCCCATTGACTCCTCAGGTATTTGTTTAAAGACGAGTTCTTGCAATCTAGGAGAGAGTAACCCTGCGATGAAGGCATCCAAGGAGCTGAAAAGCAGAATCAAACCAAAATGAACTGTGGCAAATCCTACTAGAAGGAGTAACTGGATGACGACCGAAGCGTATAGAGCTGTTTTTATAGAAATCGTATTTTTCAGATAGCCACTTACAAGACTTCCAACAATAAGTGCTAACAATTCTAGCGTTGATAACAAAGCGAGCGATTGACCAGTTTGTAAATTCAAAAACGGTTGGTTTCTTAAAAAAAGAGTCGAAATAGGAACAGTGACATTGATCACAGCTTGGCTGATAGAGACGATAAACAAAATGAAGATCACTCTATCCATATTCCAGATCAATTTCGATGATTGGAACAAATGCTGGCAAAACGATTTTATAGAAAGACCTTCTTGATAGCTAATTGTTTTTTCAACTTTCAAAAGATCATTTTTTATGAGAAGAATACCTACAAATGCTATCAGAAACGTCAGAGCGTTTAGCAAGGAAATGAACTGAATGGAAAGAATTCCTAGTAAAACCCCTCCTAGAATATTACTGATTGTCCGAACTAAACTAACTGTTGATTGTTTAAAGCCAATAGCTTCTGTCAGATGTTCTTTCCCAATGATTCTTATAAAAATAGGAGTTAGCATGGCTCCTGAAAAGTAACTCAATGTATCCGACAAGAGGTTCATCAAACAAATAAAGAATACAAGCCATAAGGAAAAGGACTGCCCTGAAAGCGAAAGTGCAACTATAGAATAAAGTACAAATTTGACAAAACTAATAAGCGTATACTTTAGAACACGATGATGTTGAAAGTCAGCCAAAACTCCCATAAAGATTTGCAGAACTTGAGGAACAGTCTCTGAAATCGTAATGAGTAAAATTGCCAAGGGGGCAAACGAAGCGTCTGCTACATAATTCAAAAAAGCAAGATAAAAAATCGTATCCCCAACCGTCGAAATCCACTGGTTGATGGTTAATTGCCTAAAATCTCTATTTTGAATAAATACTTTCATCGCAACTCCTTTTTGAATTCAAATGGGAAGTTCTTCCCAAGGATAGACCGATATTGCTGAGCACCTAAAATTACAGCAACGGTAAAATTTGACCAATGCCATTGTAGACTATGTGCAGTCCAATAGGCCAATAAATGGACTTTGTCACTCTAAATAAGACTGCAAATATGAGACCGCCACCCATATATACGAAAAAGTCTGTCAAGACCCAACCGTGGTTACTAATGTGCAAGATTCCAAACAAAGCAGCTGAACCAAGCACATCCAGTCCCCACTTCTTTCCTTTTTCCAGAGCGGTCATCACCAATCCACGATAAATCATCTCTTCAAAAATGGGACCTGCAATCACAGGATAGAAAAAATACATCAAAAATGCCGTTGCTCCCGTAAAAGTAGGGACATCCAGTTGATAAGCAATTTCATTTTTGGTAGATGGGAAAAGATAAAATGTGACGAAATTCCAAATAACAAAAGCAAGAAGAGCTAAAAAGGAATAAAAAAGATAGGAACCTCTAAATTTTCGACTGTTAATTTTCTGCCATTTTCCCGACCAAATCATAACAATAATAGCAAGCAAAACCACAAGAAAATTCAACAGCATATCCGACAAATAATAGGCAAAGTCAGATAGACCAGCAGCAAGGTCGCTGTGTAAGACCAGACGAATAAAGAACTGGTCAGCAATGACAAGTAAAACGGCTATAAAAAAGTAGTAGCGTGAGATTATCTTTTTCATTCTATTTTCTCCTATACTATGAAATAAGGATAGTATAACACGGAAATCACCACATTTTAGTAAATCGCATATTTGACATTTTTTCTCATAGAAATCTCTCATTTGCGATAGTGGATTAATCGATAAGTTCTTTATATTGCTGTAAGCGTAGTTCAAAAAGGGCTATTAATTGGGGATTTTCTAATATTTGCAGAGATTGGATAAAGTGTTCAATCTCTTTTTGATTGCTTCCCTTAGTTTGAAGGAAAATGCTCATCTTCTTTAAAAACTGCCACAATAATTTCTCAAAAACATCGTATGGACGGAGCATACTCTCCAGCTCGGCTTCAAAGATTGGGATATAAGAAAAAAGTTTGCGCTCCATGAGCTCTGAGATGATATTTAACAGCCCTTGTTTCATATACAATCGATTGTGTACTAACTCTTTAAATTCCTTTGATTTTTCAAGTAAAGAGGTTGATAAAAAGATTAGATCTTGGTTGCTCAAGAAGGGCATGGTATTGCAAAAAATATAGAGTTCAAACCAGGTCCAAGACTCGATAGCATAGAGGTAGCTAGTCAAAAACTCACTATCCTCTTCTTCTAGCGGATAGTTTTTATCCAAGGAATGGATAGCATCTTTGATCACAATAGCATTCAAACGACGATAGGTCTGCGCCATCTGTTCCTGCTCGACTTCCTCTAATAGTTTCTCTAAGCCAGCTATATCTTGATGGGCAAAACGATCTACAACCTTTCGTCCAAATCGCATGTGTGGGGATTCCTGATAATTATTAAGCTTGTGTCCAAACTCATCGAAGGTCACATTTATCCCTTGGATAGCTAGTATCAGTTTATCTGCAGACAGCATAGACTGTCCCAGTTCAAACTTGGATAGCTGGGATGCTGTCAGCCCATCACAAGCCACATCTGACTGCTTGAGTTTTCTCGCCAGGCGCAGTTCCTTGTAAAACTCTCCCAATTCCATTCTCTCAATCATCTGACCACCTCCTAATTTTTACATATTATATCATCATTTTTACAGATTTGTCAAAATATTCTGACACTTTCTGGAGTAAAAAAGCCAGCTTCAAGCTGACTCTTTATTCTATGGTATCAAAGGCGAGACTCGGTTTGGCATTGAGATCCAAGCCTGCAAAGTTTTCTTTATTCCACTCGCTGACGCTGGCATAGGCAATCATACCTGCATTGTCTCCGCAAAGGCGTAGGGGTGGGATGATGACCTTGACATCTGTGATTTCGGTTGCTAGGCGTTCTCTGAGACCTTTATTAGCTGCCACGCCACCGGCTACGACTAGGGTTTTAACAGGGTATTTTTCTAAGGCTTTCTTGGTTTTTGCCATAAGAATATCCATGACTGCTGCTTGAAAGGAAGCTGACAGATCTTCCTTGGACAAGCTCTCTCCCTTTTGCTCAGCATTGTGGTGAAGATTGATAAAGGCAGACTTGAGACCTGAGAATGAAAACTCCAGGTTATCTTCCTTAATCATAGCACGAGGAAAGTCATAAATATCCTGTCCCTGATGAGCTAGCTCATCAATCTCGCGACCTGCTGGATAGGTCAAGTCCATGACACGGCCAACCTTATCATAGGCCTCACCAACCGCATCGTCTCGTGTCTCCCCAACAATTTTATAATCACCAGCCTCGGAAACATAGACCAACTCGGTGTGTCCTCCGCTGACCAAGAGTGCCAACAAAGGAAACTCCAAAGGCTCCACACTCTGAGCTGCCATGAGGTGACCAGCCATGTGATTAACGGGAATCAGCGGAAGTCCATGTGCCCAAGCAAAGGCCTTAGCAGCTGATAAACCAACTAGTAAGGCTCCAACCAAGCCCGGTCCATAAGTAACGGCAACGGCTGTTACGTCATCTTCGGTAATTCCTGCTTCTGCCAGTGCTTCCTCGATACAGGCTGTAATAACCTCGACATGGTGACGACTGGCCACTTCTGGCACTACGCCCCCAAAGCGTTTGTGACTCTCAATTTGACTAGCAATGACATTGGACAAGAGCTCATCATCGTTTTTCAGTACGGCGACACTGGTCTCATCACAGGATGTCTCAAATGCTAAAATGTATCTATCCTTCATCTATTTCTCTCTTCATGATGATGGCGTCCTCGACTGGGTCATGGTAGTAGGCCTTTCGCTCAGCGATGACCGCCATCTTTTCTTTCTTGTAAAATGCTTGCGCTCGTTGGTTTGACTTTCTGACTTCGAGGAAAATTTCTTTGTCGGCAGGCAAAAAGTCAAACAAGGCTGTCGCGATTTTCTGCCCCTGATAGGCTTTTTTGACAGCGATTTGCAAGACTTCTGCCTCAAAGAGATTCTCCTGAACAGCTAGAAAGCCAATCACTTCTGCCCCATCATAAGCCACAGCATACCATGTCTGGTCTTGAGACAGGTCTGCTTGGATTTGTTCCAGGGTCCAAGGACTGACTGGGTAAACAGCTGCCATGACAGCGTAGATGGCTTGAGCTAGGGCAGGTCGCTGTTGGATTCGTTTGATTTCTATCATAGGCGTTTAATGTAAGACTCACCAGACTCGGTATGGTTCTTGAGCCAGTTTTCCTCAGCTTCTACACGCTTGAGATAGTTTGGTACAAAATCGTGCAAGGAGTCTGCTTTCTTGTCCCATGCCCAAAGAGCTAGATTAGCTGCATTTGGCAAGGTTTCCTGGTAACTAGCTTGTGGTAGCTGTTCTTGGATCTGCTCCACAAAGGGGCCAACTTCTCCAACAAAGGTCACCTGTTCAGCATCCGTGACTTTTTCTAGCACTTCCGCAAAGGACAAGTGTGCTTCTGGCATGACAGGTTTGGCATTTTCATAAAATCCTGCATAAACATTGTTGCGACGCGCATCCATCAGGGGAACAAGTAAGCCTTCTTGTTGGCGCGGTACCAGAGACAAAAGACTCGACATACCAATTAACTCAATGTTCAGGGTATGAGCCAAGGTCTTGGCAGTTGCTACCGCAATTCGTAAGCCTGTGTAGCTACCTGGGCCTTCAGCCACCACGATTCGATCCAAATCCTTAGGTGTCCAATCCAGACTGGCCATCAAAAAATCGATGGCAGGCATGAGGGTAATACTGTGATTCTTCTTAATATTAATCGTCGTCTCGGCAAGAACCTGCTTGTCCTCTAAAATGGCTAGAGAAAGAGCCTTGCTGGACGTATCAAAAGCTAATACTTTCATAACACATTCCTATCTTTTTGTCTGTTTACTATTATACTACAAAAGCCAGCGCATGGGAATTTTCTTTGTTTTGAAACAAAAGAGGCCTGCCACTTAGACAAGCAATTCTACACAAAAAATTTAAAAAAGTTATATCTTTTTTGAATAGAAAAGTGAACAAGGAAATTGAAAGGTTCTTTGTAAAAAATTTGGATCATGCATTTATGTTTCAACTCGATTTTCGATTTGAGAAATCATCGTCATAACAATAAAGATAGCACCTAAAAATAGAAAAAGTCCATCCCATCTATCAAGACGAGGTGGATTTTCTGTATATTTAGATGAATAATTGACTTTAGGCATTTAAACCAAAGTAGAAAACGAACCAGACAACATAGGTGACCAGGAGAAGAAAAATTGAATAGAGCGTCACAAAAGCAAGCTTCCAAAGGAACTTTGTTTTGCGGTGTTCCAGATGCACAAACAGGGCATTCCCCCCATAGACACAAGCTACAAAGACTACAAACATCAAGAGGCGAACCCCTACTGCAAATTCAAACAAACTAAACATTCTTAATCCTCCTTCTGGTATTCCTTTTTTATTTAAACTGTTGACAATGTTGGTCTATCAATGTTAAAATGTAATTCAACATTGGTAGGAAAATCAGGTTGAGTCGTTGACTCTTCGGGTTGCAGTGCTATCCCTGAAACTTTGGTTTCTACTGAAATTGCGATTGAACAATTCGCCCCCAGTGTTAGATGGCTCTTGACTTCGGTCAGGAGCTTTTTGATGCTTTTAAAGTTGATTCCCTCAGTAAGTTATAGTAAAATATAAATATTGAGAGGATAACGTAGGGCGACTGGTAACAGAGCGTTCAAAGGTACCAACTTCTGGTACGGGTGTGGGACTGCCCTCAGCTTTGAGCTGTAAAGACCCCTGACTACCATTGGTCCTCTCTTTTTGCTTACTCTTAAATTAAGTGCTTGTCTTTACCTTTTAGTAAGCGCTCCACTCCATGCTATTTCTACATCGTTATACTTATAGATTGACTTCTTAGCCTCATAGATGATAGAATTAAGTAAAGGCTGAGATCGAGTTTGATTTGGTGACAAGTCATTCAAAGGTTGCGATGCATTCGCTTCAGGTAGAGGTGCTGCCATCTGGACTGCTCCAGGAAAATCCCCGAGTTTTGTCTCAGCCTTTTTATTTGCTCTTGAGATTTCTCAAGAGCTTTTTCTTTTTTCAAAGATATCATTCTGCCCCAACCATCTACACCAACGATTAATGAAACTAGAACTGTATTCTTCCTCAAACCTACTATCTCCATAGATTCCCCCTTTAATTATAACACCTAAGCGCTCTCCGACCAAATCCTACCTGTCTTTTTGCTCCTCCTTCCCCTCCCGACTTTCTCCATTTCCGTCTTTTACTAATTTTTCATTTTGTGGTATAATTGAAATAATTGTAACGAATCAAGGTCAATCTAGACACAAAATGGAATGAAATCAAGCAAATCTCTGCTAAAAGTTTGGAATAAGCTGACCTGTAAATAGAAAGGAACTATATGATTTACAAAGTTTTTTATCAAGAAACAAAAGAACGTAGCCCACGTCGTGAAACAACACGCTCACTTTACCTAGACATCGATGCCAACTCAGAACTTGAGGGCCGTATCGCTGCTCGCCAACTTGTCGAAGAAAACCGCCCAGAGTACAACATCGAGTATATCGAACTCTTGTCTGACAAATTGCTAGATTACGAAAAAGAAACTGGCGCTTTCGAGATTACGGAGTTCTAATATGGCCTACACTCTTAAACCTGAAGAAGTCGGCGTTTTTGCCATCGGTGGTCTGGGAGAAATCGGGAAAAACACATACGGAATTGAATACCAAGACGAGATTATCATCGTCGATGCTGGGATTAAATTCCCAGAAGATGACTTGCTGGGTATCGACTATGTCATTCCTGATTACTCTTACATCGTAGACAATATCGACCGCGTCAAGGCTGTCTTGATCACACACGGACACGAGGATCACATCGGTGGGATTCCTTTCCTGCTCAAGCAAGCAAATGTCCCTATCTACGCTGGACCGCTTGCCCTGGCTTTGATCCGTGGAAAACTCGAAGAACATGGTCTCTTACGCAACGCCAAACTATACGAAATCAACCACAACACTGAGTTGACCTTTAAAAATCTCAAGGCGACTTTCTTTAGAACCACTCACTCTATTCCAGAGCCTTTGGGAATTGTCATTCATACCCCGCAAGGAAAAATCGTCTGTACGGGTGACTTTAAGTTTGACTTTACTCCAGTTGGGGAACCTGCAGACTTGCACCGTATGGCAGCCCTTGGTGAAGAAGGCGTACTCTGCCTCCTCTCTGACTCGACAAATGCAGAAGTCCCAACCTTTACCAACTCTGAAAAAGTCGTTGGTCAGTCCATCATGAAGATTATCCAAGGTATCGAAGGACGCATCATCTTTGCATCCTTTGCCTCAAATATCTTCCGTCTCCAGCAAGCAACAGATGCTGCTGTTAAGACTGGACGAAAGATTGCGGTCTTTGGACGTTCGATGGAAAAGGCCATTGTCAACGGGATCGAGCTTGGCTACATCAAAGCTCCTAAGGGAACCTTTATCGAGCCAAATGAAATCAAAGACTACCCTGCAGGCGAGGTTCTGATCCTCTGTACAGGTAGTCAAGGCGAGCCAATGGCAGCCCTCTCTCGTATCGCTAACGGAACCCACCGTCAAGTGCAACTCCAACCCGGCGATACCGTTATCTTCTCTTCAAGCCCAATCCCTGGAAATACTACTAGCGTCAACAAGTTGATTAACATCATTTCTGAAGCTGGTGTCGAAGTCATCCACGGTAAGATTAACAATATCCACACCTCTGGACACGGTGGTCAGCAAGAGCAAAAACTCATGCTCCGTTTGATCAAGCCCAAATACTTCATGCCTGTCCACGGTGAATACCGTATGCAGAAAGTCCATGCTGGACTAGCGGTGGATACGGGTGTCGAGAAGGACAATATCTTTATCATGAGCAATGGTGATGTGCTTGCCCTTACTGCTAACTCTGCCCGTATCGCAGGCCATTTCAACGCGCAAGACATCTATGTTGATGGAAATCGTATCGGTGAAATCGGCGCTGCTGTCCTCAAAGATCGTCGTGATCTATCCGAAGACGGTGTCGTTCTAGCAGTCGCAACTGTTGACTTCAAGTCTAAAATGATCTTGTCTGGTCCTGATATCCTCAGCCGAGGCTTTGTCTACATGAGAGAATCTGGAGACTTGATTCGCCAAAGCCAGCGCATCCTCTTCAATGCTATTCGTATCGCATTGAAAAATAAGGACGCCAGCATACAATCCGTCAATGGTGCTATTGTCAACGCCATTCGTCCTTTCCTCTATGAAAATACAGAACGTGAACCAATCATCATCCCGATGATCCTCACACCAGATGAAGAAGAATAAATCAACAAAACAGCCCCGTCTTCGGAGCTGTTTTTTCTATGCTTTCTTTTCTTGATTTTTAGAAATACTACGATTTTTACCTTCGAGATACACCATCAGAATAGAAATATCTGCTGGATTCACTCCCGAAATACGACTGGCTTGGCCGATAGTTTCTGGATTGATAAGTTTGAACTTCTGGCGGGCTTCTGTTGCAATGGAGTCAATATCATCCCAGTCAATATTAGCTGGAATGCGTTTTTCTTCCATGCGTTTCATCTTGGCAACCTGATCCATGGCTTTGGAAATATAGCCTTCGTACTTGATCTCTGTTTCAATCAATTCGATAATCTTGTCATCCAAGTCCTCGGCAGCTGGCCCTATGAAGGCCACCACATCTTGGTAAGAAACTTCTGGACGGCGAAGGAATTCCTTGGCTGTAACCGCATCTGTCAACGGCTTGAAGCCCATTTCCTCAACCTTAGCATTGGTTTCTTTGACTGGCTTGAGTTTGATACTGTCTAGGCGCTTCATCTCATTGTCAAGTTGATTTTTCTTGATTTCAAAGCGGGCCCAGCGTTCATCGTCCACAAGGCCAATCTCGCGCCCCATCTCTGTCAAACGCATATCGGCATTGTCATGACGGAGGATGAGACGGTATTCTGCACGACTGGTCAAGAGACGGTAAGGTTCAATGGTTCCCTTAGTTACCAAGTCGTCAATCATCACTCCGATATAACCGTCGCTGCGCTTCAAAATCAACTCAGGTTTGCCTTGTATTTTTAGAGCCGCATTGATACCAGCGATAATCCCTTGGCCAGCAGCTTCTTCGTAACCTGACGTTCCATTTGTCTGACCAGCAGTAAAGAGTCCTGAGATTTTCTTGGTTTCCAGAGTCGCACGCAACTGGTGTGGCAAGACCATGTCGTACTCAATGGCATAACCAGTACGCATCATTTCAGCATTTTCCAAACCTTTGATGGAATGAACCAAATCACGTTGGACATCCTCAGGTAGACTGGTTGAAAGACCCTGGACATAGACTTCCTCTGTATTGCGCCCTTCTGGCTCAAGGAAGAGTTGGTGACGTTCCTTGTCTGCAAAGCGCACAATCTTGTCTTCAATTGACGGACAGTAACGAGGTCCCACTCCCTTGACCACACCTGTAAACATAGGCGCACGGTGGAGGTTGTTTTGGATAATCTCATGACTGGTACCGTTGGTGTAGGTCAACCAGCATGGCACCTGGTCCTTGACATAGTCCTCATCACGTGAAGTGTAGGAGAAGTGATTTGGCGCTTCATCTCCTGGCTGAATCTCTGTCACATCGTAATTGATAGAGGAAGCCTTGACACGTGGAGGGGTTCCTGTCTTGAAACGACCAATTTCGAGTCCCAGTTCCTTGAGATTGTCAGCAAGGTTAATCGAAGCCAGACTGTGGTTTGGTCCTGATGAATACTTGAGGTCTCCGATGATGATTTCCCCACGGAGGGCAGTCCCTGTCGTCACGATAACAGCCTTGGCAGCATACTCTTGATGAGTAGCTGTACGCACACCGACAACTTTGCCATCTTCCACCAAAATCTCATCAATCATGGTTTGACGAAGGGTCAGATTCTCTTGATTTTCAACTGTCTTGCGCATCTCCTTAGAGTAAAGTTCCTTGTCAGCCTGCGCACGAAGAGCACGGACAGCTGGGCCTTTCCCTGTGTTGAGCATCTTCATCTGGATGTAGGTCTTGTCAATGGTTTTAGCCATTTCACCACCAAGGGCATCGACTTCACGCACGACAATCCCCTTGGCAGAACCACCGATAGACGGGTTA
Organism: Streptococcus sp. HMSC062H02; assembly: GCF_001813005.1. Classification (GTDB taxonomy): domain Bacteria; phylum Bacillota; class Bacilli; order Lactobacillales; family Streptococcaceae; genus Streptococcus; species Streptococcus oralis_S. Next base: position 102,564 of record NZ_KV811090.1, on the reverse strand, counting down.
CAAGGCATGAAGGCCAGCATTTCAATGTTGATGGTCGCAAGCAATACCTTGCAGCCCATACGGCTGGCTGCTAGGGATGCTTCTACCCCCGCGTGTCCCGCACCAATTACAATAATATCGTATTCTTCCGTAAAATTATAAGTCATTTCTTAACCTTTCAAAAATTTCTCGCAAATAAGGAACTAACTTCTCCTCCTCTAGAGCTTGATCCATAGTAACCCATTTAAAGTGTGTATGCTCTTCAGGATCTAATCTGATAATTGGCTTCTCCCCAACCCACTCTGCTTTATAAACTAAGCGAGTAAAAACCGTGTCCTTAGAGGTATCCAGTTGACTATCTTCGTGAAGAAGCTTGAGTGAACTGCTATCTAGCCTAACTCCCGCTTCTTCAATGCATTCTCTAAGAGCACCATCTCGCGGAAGTTCACCCTTTTCAACCCCGCCACCAGGAATATCCCAGTAAGTTGGATAAACGTTGGGTTCTCCTCTTTTAATTTCCGAACGCTGAATGAGCAAATAATCACCACCACTATGAACAAGTACATGGGCAATAAGCTTAACCATCATTTTCTCTCCTATTCCTCAAGATGAATGTGTTTTAGTTGGCCGTTCCATTCTGGTAGGGCTGTTTTTAAAAAGGCTGGAACTAGCTGGATATTCTGGAGCTGATCCAAATCAATCCACTCACAAGGTTGCCTTTTCACATCTTCCTGCATGGTCAATGGAGCTTCTTCAAGCAAATTCACCAGGTAATGAAACTCGATGTTGTGATAGGAAACACCGTCCTGTTCAAAACGATTTTCAACCACGAAAGCTAGCTGCCCAGCTTGAGCTTTGACACCTAGTTCTTCCTTCACTTCACGGACTACCGCGTCTTCCGTGCTTTCATTGACTTGAATCGCACCGCCGATAGTGTAATATTTACCCTTGTCTTTAGTAACTAGGAGCTTGCCATTTTGGAGAATCAAGGCTGCCGCCCGAACACCAAAGACCGTGTCTCCCACTGTTGTCCGAAAGTCTTGTTGAGTCATTTTTGTCCTTTCCCTTAAACGACACAAAAACAGTCAAAACTCCAAAGAAGTGCAGGACAAAAAAGCCTGCAACATCCATGAGCTTTGACCATCATTTCTATTGCTTTTATTATTGTAGCAAATTGAGAAAATTTGTCAATCTAAATGTACTATAATTGGCGAATCGCTTCAAAAGCTCCTTTGTCAATCTCGACTGGGTCAGAGAAGGCATCCAGAACAATCCCTCTCACCGGAAACTCCCCTATCTCTTCCGCAACAGATAAACAGTCCGTAAGAGGTAATTGCAACCAGGAAAAACGGTCATAATAGTCCCTGGGAATATCTTGTTCAGTTAAGAAACAAGGATAGAAGTAGTCGTCTCCCTTTCGCAGAATATCCGGTTTTAGTCGTACCCCTTCTTGTTCATCACTCTCATCCAGAAGATTCGGATTGAAGGGGACCCAGACTTTAGCTTGTTTCAATTCCTTGAACAAGGCTTCAATTGACTCTGTCGTTTTCTCTCTCAAATACTCTTTCTTATAGTCAGAGAGGCTCATTGTTTGCTCTTTTTTAGCCGTTTTTTTCTTAAAAAACTGAAACATTCTCTTTCCTCTTAGAAAATCTTAAATGTACTGACAAACCTGTCCATCGCGGTAGGCATTGTCAATCAAACCGCCACCGAGACACTCATCGCCATCGTAAAAGACAACTGCCTGTCCTGGTGTGATGGCGCGTTGCGGTTCCGCAAAGATGACCTCTGCCTTATCTCCTTTGACATGTACTGTCACCTTAGAATCAGGCTGACGGTAGCGGAATTTAGCCGTACATTCTAGCGTAAATTCCTCTGGCATCTCACGAGTAAAATGAACTTGACTGGCTTCTAGGCTGGTTGACATAAGCGAATCATGGTAGAAACCTTGGCCGACATAGAGGATATTCTTGCTTAGGTCTTTTCCAACAACGAACCAAGGAGCATTGTCTCCGCCGTGTTGGCCACCGATACCGAGTCCGCCACGCTGACCAATCGTATAATACATAAGTCCGGCATGCTCACCCATATCGCGACCATCCACAGTCATCATGCGACCAGGCTGAGCTGGCAGATAGTTGCTGAGAAAGTTTTTAAAGTTCTTTTCTCCGATAAAGCAAATCCCTGTCGAGTCTTTCTTCTTAGCAGTCGCAAGTCCTGCTTCTTCTGCGAGTCTGCGAACTTCAGGCTTTTCCAGATGTCCCAAGGGGAACATGGTTTTTTGGAGTTGTTCTTGCGAAAGTTGACTGAGGAAATAGGTCTGGTCCTTGCCATTGTCCACGCCACGAAGCATGTGAACGATGCCATCCTCATCACGCGCCACTCGGGCATAATGCCCAGTCGCTACATAGTCTGCTCCCAAGGTCATAGCATAGTCCAAAAAGGCCTTGAACTTGATTTCCTTGTTGCACATAACATCTGGATTTGGCGTGCGTCCTGCACGGTATTCCGCTAGGAAATACTCAAAAACGCGGTTCCAGTACTCTTTTTCAAAATTGACAGAGTAGTAAGGAATGCCAATCTGGTCTGCCACCGCAGCCACATCCTTGTAATCTTCGGTCGCCGTACAGACGCCGTTTTCATCTGTGTCATCCCAGTTCTTCATGAAGATACCGATCACATCGTAGCCCTGCTCCTTGAGCAAGAGAGCCGTCACCGACGAATCAACACCACCACTCATCCCTACAACAACACGTGTTTTAGAGTTATCACTCATGGTAAGTCTCCCATCTATTCGTTTATTCACGATTGAAGGTCGTGTGTGCTTCAACGATTGAAGGTCGCTTGAGCAGTATTCATTATAACACGCTTGGTTAGAGAAGACAAGAAAGAGGTTGATAAATCACCTCAACCTCTCTTTCTTCCTTTGCAAACGAATCAATTTTCCCCTTTAAGTTCTTTCTTCGCTTGTTCTATCTGGTATTTCACTTGCTCAAAGCCGGTTCCTCCTAAGGAATTCCGTCTCTGAACAGCGGTTTCTGGACGCAAGTAGATATAAATATCCTCTTCAATCAAGGGATGGTAGGCTTGCAACTCCTTCAAATCCCAATCTTGGATATTTTTACCATACTTGATAGAGTCTAGAACCAATTTCCCTACAATTTCATGCGCTTCTCTAAAGGGGAGGCCTTTTTCAGCTAAATAATCTGCCAGTTCGGTCGCATTCGAAAAATCATTCTCTGTGGATTGCTGCATTTTGGCCTTATTAACCTGCATGCTCGATAGCATACCTGCCAACACATCCAGAGAATTTAAAATCGTTTCTACTGTATCAAACATGCCTTCCTTGTCCTCTTGCAAATCCTTATTATAGGCCAGAGGCAAAGACTTCATGACGGTCAATAGTCCAAGTAAGTTCCCGTAAACCCGTCCTGTCTTCCCTCGAATCAATTCGGCCATATCAGGATTTTTCTTCTGGGGCATGATAGACGAACCCGTTGAAAAGCTATCAGACAAGCTAATGTACTGATACTCAAAACTGCACCAATTGATGATTTCCTCACAAAAACGACTCATATGCATCATCAAAATGCTGGCATTTGATAGAAATTCCAAGATAAAATCACGGTCACTCACTGCGTCCAAGGAATTGGTATAGGGTTGTTGGAAACCCAGTAAATCACTCGATAATTGACGATTGATTGGAAAAGTTGTCCCCGCTAAGGCAGCCCACCCAGGGGAGATAGGTCCGTATGTTTCAGGTTAAATGCAAAACGCTCGCTATCCCTTTGAAACATATTGTAATAAGCCATGAGATGATGGGCAAAACTAATCGGTTGGGCGTGCTGCAAATGAGTATAGCCTGGCATGATGGTTTCCACATGTTTTTCAGCCAAATCCAGCAAAACACTATTCAGATTCGCCAACTTATCCAAGGCATGGCCAAGCTGCTCCTTTAGATATAAGTGCATATCCGTTGCGACTTGGTCATTCCGAGAACGAGCCGTATGTAGTTTCCCAGCCAGAGGGCCGATTTTCTCTGTCAGCAACACTTCCATATTCATATGAATATCTTCATTTGCAATATCAAAATGAAGCTTTCCTGCCTCTAAATCTCGCAACAAAGCTTTCAGACCATCTTGGATCTGCTCTGCCTCTTCCAAGCTTAAAATGCCAGTCTGTCCTAGCATTTGAACATGAGCTAGGGAACCCATCAAATCAAATTTTGCCAGCTGGTGGTCAAAGGAAATACTCGCACCGAACTGTTCTACCCACTCTTCCACAGTGCCTTCAAATCGACCACCCCATAATTTTGTATTTTTCGACATATCCTGTCGTCCCTTTCTATCGCGTCACTACTCAACATTTTTCTGAACTTCTGAATAAACCTTAGTCGGAAGCCCCCAAAGCTTGATAAATCCAACAGCCGCATCTTGGTCAAAAGTATCCGCACTAGTATAAGTCGCCAAATTTTCATCGTAAAGAGAATTTGGAGATTTCCGCGCCACTACCTGGGCGTTCCCCTTATAGAGTTTAACTTTTGCAGTTCCATTGACAACTTTCTGTGTCTCCTTGATATAGGCAATCAAAGCCTGAGTTGCTGGGCTAAACCACAAAGCATTATAGATGAGATTGGACAACTCATTTTCGATAATAGGTTTAAAATGAGCCACTTCTCTCACAAGAGTCAAGTTTTCAATCTCCTTATGAGCTGCCAATAAAGTCACAGCACCTGGGCACTCATAAATCTCTCTTGACTTAATACCGACTAGGCGATTTTCCACATGGTCAATACGACCAACACCGTGTTTGCCTGCAATTTCATTGAGCTTTTGAATCAAAGCCGCCACTTTCATCTTTTCTCCATTGAGGGAAATGGGCACCCCACAGCTAAACTCAATGTCAATAAATTCTGGACTGTCTGGTGCCTCTTCTGGAGAAGATGTGATTCCAAATGCTTCTTCTGGCGCTTGGTTCCAAGGGTTTTCCAAGACACCACATTCATTTGCACGACCCCAAAGATTTTGATCGACAGAGTAAGGATTGTCAAGGTCAGCAGGAACTGGAAGGCCATTTTCTTTTGCATATTGGATTTCTTCTTCACGAGACCATTTCCACTCACGAACAGGCGCAACTACTTTTAAATTGGGATCCAAAGCTGCAATAGAGACTTCAAACCGAACTTGGTCGTTTCCCTTACCTGTACAACCATGGGCAATTGTGGTTGCCCCCGTCTGATGAGCTATTTCAACAAGTTTTTTTGAAATAAGAGGGCGACTCAGAGCAGATACCAAGGGATACTTCTGTTCATAGTAAGCATGAGCCTGAAGGGCCACTAAAACATAGTCGTTAGCAAATTCTTCCTTAACATCGATGACATAAGACTCTACAGCCCCAACCTTGAGAGCTTTATCGTGGATGAACTCCAAATCTTTTCCTTCACCCACATCCATACAAACAGCGATTACATCATAGTCTTTTTTTAACCACCTAATAGCAACTGATGTATCCAATCCACCTGAATAGGCTAAAATAACTTTTTCCTTACTCATTTCTCTTCCTTCTTTCTATTTTTCGATAGAGGCTTTAAAAGCATCGTCAATCAATTTGTCCAACTCCCCAGAATCCTTCAACTTCTGGATGGTTTTGTCAACCGCTTCTTTTAATTCTTTACTGTCTTTTTTCATCGCAACAGCGTAGGAATCTTCCTTGTCATTGTCAAAATCAAACTCAGCGATGGATAGGTCTGGATTATTCTCTACAAATCCTTTCGCCACTGGTTCCTCAAAGATAACCGCATCCAGTTGCCCTGATTTCAAATCTGTTATCAAATTTCCATTTTTAGGAAGTGAAACGAGAGAAGAATCCTGCAAGGTTTCTTTAGCCAGAGTTTCCTGGATAGAACCTTTCTGCGCTCCAACCTTTTTCTGAGCCAAATCCTGGACTGATTGGTAATTCGTTAAGTCAGATTTTCTTACGATAACCTTATTTTTCGAAGTATAGTAGGGAATTGAAAAATCGTAAACTTGACTTCTCTCTTCCGTTTTAGAAACACCTGATATGGCAAGATCGGCCTTACCTTAATCAAGACTAGCCAGTACATTGTCAAAACTCATTGGAGAGAACTCCACTTCTACACCAAGTTCCTTTGCGATGGCTTTGGCTAGCTCAACATCTGAACCTACAATCTGATTTTTCCCATCAACCAATTTCTGGTATTCGAATGGAGCAAACTCTGGATTTAGGGCCACCACCAATTTTCCTTTAGCCTTAATGGCTTCAACACCTTGGTATTGAGTGTTACTACAAGCAAATAATAAGGGAAACATAAGCAAACCAAACATCGTCATCAACACCTTCTTCACTTTATTCATAGAAGAGCCTCCTTTTATTTTTATACTTTATTATTGTATAAATAATACTCTTCTCGTTCTCGTTTGTCAAGAAAAAACTGTATTTTATTTCATTTAAATCAAGAAAAAGCTTATTATATGATGTATTTTTACATATAATAAGCTTATTTATACTATTTTAGTTTTAAAATAATTTGAAGAATTTTGTCGAAATTATACAAATAGAGCATTGCTGAGAAGATCCTTACACTTTTTGTTATAGACAAACAAAAAAAGAGCCCTAAAGGACTCTTTTATTCTTAATACCAACCGTTGTTAAGCCAGAAGTTCTTGGCAGCTGTCCATGAACCGTAACGTCCTGCAACGTAGGCATCTGCTACACGTTCTTGGTTTTCAGCTGAGTAATCACCGTTCAAGTATGAATCTGTCAATTGGTAACGTCCGATGTAACGTCCGTTTGTAGCAGTGTAGCTACCACCTGATTCTTTTTGAGCGATCCATTCTTTAGCTTCTGCTTCAGAACCACTTACAGTAGAAGCTGCTGCAGTGTTGCTTTCTGCTGCTGGAGCTGCTGGAGTTGCAGGTGCAGCTGGGGCTTCATAAGTTGTTGTTGCTGCTGGAGCTTCTTCAACTGTTTCTGTAGCTACTGGAGCTGTTTCTTCCGTTGTTGCTGCTGGAGCTACAGTTGAAGCTGTTCCTTCGATAACCAAAACTTGGTCAACATAGATAAGATGAATATCTTTGATGTTGTTTTTCGCTGCCAATTTTTCAACAGTTGTGTTGTACTTCTCAGCGATTTCTGAAAGAGTATCACCTGATTTAACTGTGTAAGTTACAGTTTCTTGGGCAGATGCAAGTGATGGAGCAAAGAAAGCAAGCAAAGCTGCTACTCCTGCAATAGTTGTTTTAATTTTTTTAGTTGTTAATGACATATCTAAAAATTCTCCTTCCATTGGATATATCTATGATACCTTTTAAATGTTACCGTTGTTTAACGGTTTTATGTAGAAATATTACAAAAATGTTTTATATTTACCGTTTTAAGGAGGTTTTTGTCACAAAAGACCTTATTTTATACTATCTTTAATCATTTTAAGCTTTTGATAAGGGAAATAAGCGCAGAGCTCCATTCTTTGATATAATAGATATAAGAATCTTTGTAAGGGGAAACAGATGCACTCACTTCGTTTTCAATCTGTCTTTGACATTATCGGACCAGTTATGATTGGCCCATCAAGTAGCCATACTGCTGGAGCTGTTCGCATCGGGAAAATCGTCTCTTCCATCTTTGATGATACGCCGACAGAAGTCGAATTCCAATTATTTAACTCATTTGCCAAGACCTACCGTGGTCATGGAACTGACCTTGCTCTCGTCGCTGGTATATTAGGTATGGATACGGACGATCCCGACATTCCAAATAGCCTAGAGATTGCCCATAAACGTGGTATTAAGATTGTCTGGACCATTCAGAAAGATAGCAACGCTCCTCATCCTAATACCACTAAAATTACTGTGAAAAATGAACACAAGTCCATCAGTGTGACAGGAATTTCCATCGGTGGGGGAAATATCCAGGTTACGGAACTTAACGGCTTTGCTGTCTCTCTCAACATGAACACACCAACCATTATTATCGTGCATCAGGATGTTCCGGGTATGATTGCCCATGTTACTGAAGCCCTCTCTCGTTTTGATATCAATATCGCTCAGATGAATGTGACTAGAGAAAAAGCTGGAGAAAAAGCCATCATGATTATCGAAGTCGATAGTAGAAGTTGCGAAGAGGCGATTGAAGAAATCCGAAAAATCCCTCATCTCCACAATGTCAATTTCTTTAAGTAGGAGGAAACATGTTTTATTCTATCAAAGAATTGGTCGAGCAGGCGGATCTAGACTTCCAAGGAAATGTCGCAGAACTCATGATTGCGACAGAATATCAACTAACCGGTCGGGAACGGCCAGAAGTTCTCCTCCTCATGGAACGCAATCTAGAAGTCATGAAAGCCTCTGTCGAGCTCGGCCTCAGTGAAAACAAATCCCGTAGTGGCCTAACGGGTGGAGACGCGGCCAAACTAGACCGCCATCTCAAAAGTGGAAAGGCCTTGTCAGACTTTACCATCCTATCAGCAGCCCGTAATGCCATCGCGGTCAATGAACACAATGCGAAGATGGGCTTGGTCTGCGCCACTCCAACCGCAGGAAGTGCTGGCTGTCTGCCAGCCGTTCTCACTGCTGCTATCCAAAAATTAGACCTTAGCCACGAAGAACAGCTAGATTTCCTCTTTGCTGCTGGTGCCTTTGGACTAGTTATCGCAAACAATGCCTCTATCTCGGGCGCTGAAGGTGGCTGTCAGGCCGAGGTTGGCTCTGCCTCTGCCATGAGTGCCGCAGCCTTGACCTTGGCTGCAGGTGGAAGCCCCTATCAGGCTAGTCAAGCCATCGCCTTTGTCATTAAAAATATGCTGGGCCTTATCTGCGATCCCGTCGCTGGTTTGGTTGAAGTTCCCTGTGTCAAACGCAATGCCATGGGGGCTAGCTTTGCCTTTATCGCGGCTGATATGGCCTTGGCAGGTATCGAGTCTAAGATCCCTGTTGACGAAGTCATCGATGCCATGTACCAAGTCGGATCGAGCCTCCCAACTGCCTTTCGTGAAACAGCTGAGGGTGGACTTGCCGCTACACCTACTGGTCGTCGCCTACAAAAAGAAATCTTCGGAGAATAAGCTTATCTATATCTATTAGGAGAAACTATGCCCTCTATCTCAGCAATCTTTTTTGATCTGGACGGAACCCTGGTTGACAGTTCCCTCGGGATCCACAATGCCTTTACCCATACCTTTAAAGAGCTAGGAGTTCCAAGCCCTGATGCCAAAACCATTCGTGGTTTTATGGGACCTCCACTTGAAAGTAGTTTTGCAACGTGTCTTCCCAAGGAGCAAATCTCAGAAGCTGTTCAAATCTACCGTTCTTACTACAAGAGAAAAGGTATCCACGAAGCAGAGCTTTTCCCCCGAATGACGGAATTGCTCCAAGAACTCTCTCAAAACTACCCTCTCTATATCACTACAACAAAGAATACTCCGATTGCCCAGGATATGACTAAAAATCTGGGAATCCATCATTTCTTTGATGGCATTTACGGCTCTAGTCCTGAAACGCCACACAAGGCGGATGTCATCCGTTACGCCTTGCAAACGCATCAACTCCCTGCGGACCAAGTCCTCATCATCGGGGATACCAAGTTTGATATGATTGGAGCCCAAGAAACTGGTATTAAAAAGTTTGCTGTTACTTGGGGATTTGGAGAAGAGGCTGATTTGCTCAGCTATCAACCTGACTGGATTGCCCATACCATTGATGATATCATTAAGCAACTATAAATAATACAACAATTTGAAATTACAGAGTAAAAAGGCCAAGGTCCTGTACAAACAGAACCTTGGCCTTTTATTTATAATTAATTTGTTAGACACTCTTACTCAGCATGGGTTGTCTCATTTGCAAAGGAAATGATGGCTTCTTTGAGCTCATCTCCGCTGAGTGAACGGAACTCTTCAATCTTTTGATCGATGGCTTCTAGCGGCATGACGTTTACCTTACCAACGAAAATCTTGTCCATAACTTGGTTATCAACCAATTCGGTCGAAACCAAGAGTTCCTCATAGAGTTTTTCACCTGGGCGGATACCGACCTCAACGATTGGAATTTCACTTTCTGTGTGCCCGCTTAGAAGGACCATTTTCTTAGCCAAGTCATAGATCTTAACTGGTTTACCCATATCGAGGATAAAGACTTCTCCGTCCTTGGCATAAGCGCCAGCATGGATTACCAGACGACTGGCCTCTGGAATGGTCATAAAGTAACGTGTCATACGGAAGTCTGTCACCGTTACAGGACCGCCTTCAGCAATCTGACGTTCAAAGACAGGAATCACACTACCACGACTACCCAGAACATTCCCAAAACGGACTGCACAGTAGGTTGATTTACTACGTTGGTTAAAGCCAGTGACAATCAATTCTGCCACGCGCTTAGTCGCACCCATAACATTCGGTGGATTGACCGCCTTGTCAGTCGAAATCATGACCATCTTAGGTACTTTGGCTTCATCAACAGCTTTGGCAACATTGTAGGTACCGAGGATATTGTTCTTGAAGGCTTCTTTTGGATTGCGTTCCATCATCGGAACGTGCTTGTGGGCTGCAGCATGATAGACGATGGCTGGTTTGTACTGCTCAAACACCTGCAAGAGACGGTCGTAGTCCTGAATATCTGCAATAACAGGAACATAATCAATTCCTTGGAATGTACGGATCAATTCATGATAAACGAGATAGATTGAGTTTTCACCATGTCCAAGCAAGACGATACGCTCGGGATTGAAGCGGCTAACCTGACGACAAATCTCCGAACCAATCGAACCACCGGCTCCTGTCACCAGGATGGTCTTGCCTGTAATCTCAGTACCTAGACGTGATTCGTCAAGACGAATTTCCTGACGGCCCAAAAGGTCTGTGATATCAATTTTTTGGAAACCACTACCTGGTTGATGGAGCCCTTGAACGACTGTCTCAACCTTAGGCATCTTGTAACATTTGACGCCTAGCTTATTACACATCTGCAAGATGCGTTCGTACTCTGATGGGTCAAGCGAAGGGATCGCTACGATGACACGCTCGATCTGGTGGCGTTTAGCTAATTCAGGCAGATTATCATAAGAGCCCAGAACTGGGATTCCACCTAGTTTTTGTCCCTTTTTCTTTTCATCGTTATCCAAAATCCCCACTAGCTCAAGGTCGCTAGTTGGATGTTGGTAGCTGTTCATAAAGAGGGCACCACCATCACCAGCACCGATCAAGAAGGTACGACGATGCTCCCCATCTCCACTACCTTTTTTACGTTTGGAATAAATCAACTGCCAAGTGATACGAGGAAGCAAGATGAGGAAGGTACTCAACAAAATGAAGAGCACGATGAAACGGATAGAAAACAATGGAAGGAAGGCATAGCAGATTCCATAAGAAAGAACACTGCTGAGCATCACTCCGAAAAAGATTTTCATGAAATCCGTAATCTTGCTATAACGACTAATACTAGCATTTAGCCCCCAAAACGCAATCATGATTTGATAGAGGAGGAAGGCTAAAAGAGTGTAGATCACGTAATCCACAGGCGCAGGATTTATAAGGCCATAAAACAAGATATAAGATACGATGATAGAAACCACCATACTCAGAATATCGAATATCCCCCAAAACACTTGTTTTTGCTGTTTATTTAAAATTTCAACCAGATCAATCACATAATCTGTTAGTTTTTTATTCATAGGAATTTACTCCCCCTTAAAAGAGTCAGATGATACTGTTGTTATGATAACCTGAATCATTCAGTCTATCGGGGCTTACTTTCTCTTTCTTAAAAGTTTGACGAAGATAAACTGACGTACAAAGCCTGGACAAAGTGCAACAATTGCCTGAATGGCTACACTTTTAGCATATTCCATGTAAGAAATTTGCCCTCGCTCAAGCATCCGTTGGCGAGCTTGACGATAGAGTTTAAGGTAACGCAAGCCACCTCGACGCTCAAACATCCCTGCACCGACACGAACCTTACACAAGATTTGATCTAGGTTCCCAGTCTTGGCACCTGCAGCAATCATATTGAGCCAAAGGAGGTCATCCTCCATGTAAAGGCCATCTTCGTAGTTGCCCGCCTTGAGGACCATGTCCTTTTTGAACATGACTGTCATATGGTTAAAGGCGCTTCTCATTCTCTGATAAGCCACAATGTCTGCATGCTGGGTTGGAACACGACGATAAGACACAATCTCATCTGGATTGTCAATGAACTCTGCGATATGCCCACCTAAGAGATCAAGATCTTCTTTCTCCATTAGCTGAAGCTGTTTCTCAAAACGATCCGGAACGGCTAAATCATCCGTATCCATGCGGGCAATAATGTCATACTGGCACTGTAAAACACCGTATCGAAGAGCCAAGCCTAAACCTTGGTTTTGTTCTAAGGGGCACCGTTTAACTGGAATGTCTGACTGAGCTTCCACTTCATCTAGCACCTGATAGAGTTCTGGTGTGAGAGGTCCATCCTCTACGAGAACAAGCTCACTCGGTTTTAAGGTCTGGTTTTGAACACTTTTGATGGCATCTCTCAAAAATGTCGGATTTTCCTTTACATAGACCGACATCAAGACGCTGATTTTTTGCTTTTCAGACACAGTTTTTCTCCAATATATAGATTTCCTTCCACTATTTTATCACAAAATTCCCTAGTTTCCTATTTTTATATCAAATCAAGGAAAATTCTAGTAAAGAAAGCTGTCTCCTTTCTGTATATTTTCAGTTAAATCTTTCCAGCTTTCCTCCCATTCTCTACTTGACATTATATAGAAAAAACCTTAAAATAAGCTGTTATTAAAATCATCTTATCGAGGTTTTCATGAAAAAACAATCACTCTTTTTTGTTCTTGGAATTGTCTTAATCGGGACTGTTTTACGCTCTCCTTTTACTGCTCTTCCAACCATTTTAGGAGATATCGCTCAGGGACTAGGAGTGGAGGTTAGCTCTCTTGGGATTTTAACCAGTCTCCCTCTCTTGATGTTTGCTCTTTTTTCGGCTTTTGCGAGTCGCTTGGCACAAAAAATCGGACTAGAACATCTCTTTACTTACTGTCTCCTCCTCTTAACTGTTGGCTCTGTCATTCGTATCTTCAATCTTCCCCTTCTCTATCTAGGGACCCTAATTGTGGGAGCAAGCATCGCCATCTTCAATGTACTGCTCCCAAGTATGATCCAGGCAAATCAGCCTCAAAAGATTAGTTTCCTAACAACGCTCTATGTCACTGCCATGGGGATTTCGACAGCCATCGCTTCTTATCTTTCGGTCCCTATCACCCAAGCTAGTTCTTGGAAGGGACTCATCCTCGTTCTCAGCTTTCTCTGTCTGGTCACTCTGCTAGTCTGGTTGCCAAATCATCGCCACAACCACCACCTAGAAAGCCAAAAAGAAAAGCAAGTCAAAGAGAATATTCTAAAAAGTAAAGATGTCTGGGCTATCATTGTCTTTGGTGGTCTTCAGTCCTTGCTCTTTTATACAAGCATGACCTGGTTGCCAACTATGGCTATTAGTGCTGGTATTTCTAATAGTGATGCGGCTCTTCTGGCTTCTATCTTCTCACTGATTAGCATTCCTTTTTCAATGACTGTTCCAAGTCTGACCACTCGTCTGTCAGATGGTCATCGTCGAATCATGCTGGCAACTATCTCTATCGCTGGGATGACAGGAATTGCCATGCTCTTGTATCCAGCCAATAATTTCCTCTACTGGTTAGTCGTCCATCTCTTGATTGGAACGGCCTGCAGCGCCCTCTTCCCCTACCTCATGGTTTGTTTTTCTCTTAAAACTAGTTCTCCTGAAAAGACGGCTCAGCTATCAGGACTAGCGCAAACAGGAGGCTACATCTTAGCTGCTTTTGGACCCGCCTTGTTTGGTTACAGTTTTGAACTTTTCCAATCTTGGATCCCAGCTGTCCTTGCCCTTCTAGTCATCGATATCATCATGACCGTCTCACTCTTTATGGTGGATCGGGCTGATAAGATCCTCTAAACTTCTAGTTTTTACTAGGAGTTTTTTATATGTAAAATTTTTACACATATTTCTTGACAGGGCTTTCAACTTGAGATACAATATATTTGAAAAGAGTATATATAAAATTTTTATATAATATAAAGGAGGTTTTCCATGTACTTCCCAACATCCTCTGCCTTGATTGAGTTTCTCATCTTGGCTGTACTGGAGCAGGGGGATTCTTATGGTTATGAGATTAGCCAAACCATTAAACTCATCGCCAATATCAAAGAATCTACGCTCTATCCCATTCTCAAAAAATTGGAAGCCAGTGGCTTTCTGACCACCTACTCTAGAGAGTTTCAGGGGCGTATGCGCAAATACTATTCCTTGACCAATCGGGGCGTAGAGCAGCTCGTTACTCTAAAGGAAGAGTGGACGCTCTATACCGACACCGTCAACGGCATCATAGAAGGGAGTATCCGCCATGACAAGAACTGATTATCTGACTCAGTTAGAAACCTATCTCAATAAACTGCCTGAAGCTGACCGCATCGAAGCTATGGACTACTTTAAGGAACTATTTGACGATGCGGGTTCAGAGGGCGAAGAGGAACTCATTGCCAGTCTGGGAACTCCAAAAGAAGCTGCCCATGATGTCCTCTCTGATCTTCTCGATAAAAAAGTCAATGAAGCCCCTGCTCAAAAGAATGACCGTCAACTGCTACACATTGCCCTCCTGGCCCTGCTAGTAGCTCCTATCGGAATTCCGGTCGGAATCGGCATCCTCATGGCCATCATCGGTATTATTATCGCAGCCGTCTCCGTCATTTTAGCCTTCTTTACCGTCTCTGTAACGGGTATCCTGCTAGGTGGACTTTTTATCGTAGAGAGCTTTAGCGTCCTAGTCGAAGCCAAATCTGCCTTTATCTTGATTTTTGGGGCTGGTTTGCTTTCCATTGGTGCTTCTTCTCTTGTTCTACTAGGCATCTCCTATGTAGCTCGTTTCTTTGGCCTCCTAATCGTCCGCTTGGCACAATGGATTCTTAAAAAAGGAAAGAGAGGTGATAGACATGCGTAAATTGACAAAAGGATTTCTCATTTTTGGTGTGGTTTCTACAATCCTTGGTTTTATCATGATCATTGTAGGCGCCCAGTCCAATGGTATTCAAAGTTTGCTTGCCATGTCAAAAGACCCCGTCTATGACAATCGTATCGAAGAAGTGACCTTTGGAAATGAAGTGGAAAAACTTGATTTGACCCTTGAAGAACACAGCCTAACCATCACAGAGTCTGTAGATGACAAGATCCATATCACCTATCATCCTTCCGTGTCTGGTCGTCACGATCTAACTACTGGCATGAGTGACAAAACACTGAGCGTCACTGACAAACAAGCCTCCCAACATCGTTTTCTCGGTTCAGGAATCGAAGGCTTACTTCGTATTGCCAGCAGTTATTCTAACCGTTTTGACGAAGTCATTCTCTCCCTCCCCAAAGGAAGAAGGCTACAAGCTATCACCGTCTCAGCCAATCGTGGACAAACCAATATTCGTCAAGCCAATCTTGAAAATGCGACAATCAAAACAAAAGGCTATCTCTTAAGACTAACAGAAAGCTCTATCAAGAATAGTACACTAACGACACCTCATATCATCAATATCTTTGATACCGAATTTACAGATAGCCAGGTCAAGACCGAAGAGGAACACATCTATGCTGAGAATATCAAGGTCCACGGCAAGGTTGAGCTAGAGGCCCATTCCACTCTAAACCTCATTCTCTCCCAGAAAGAGACTGACCGTATCAATCTAGATCTTTCTTCTCAGCATGGTGGTATCTATCATAAACCCAAAGAAGAACATCGTGGACAAAAAGAGAATGAACTTGCCAACCCATACAAGACAGACAAAGCAGATGTCAAGGACCTGCTCATTGCAAAAGCCAACCAGGATATCTACCTACCTAAAGAAGAGCACTCTTCTCCATCTAGAAATCATTGACAAAAACGCTTTCATCTGCTAGTCTAAAGATAGAAAACGACCATAAAAAAGGAGGTTCCACCATGACACAAGAATGGTTTGAAAGTACCGATCTTGAGAAGAAATCACCTCAGACGAAGTCGGAAAACCAGCCCAACGAGCCAGAGACTTCGGAAATTGTAGAGACCGAACCACAAGCAAGCCCAGAAACTCCTATCTCACCTAAAGAGTTGGAAAGGCATGAGGAGGAAACTCCCGAAATAATCGGGGAAGCCCAAACCGAGGAAGAGGGAGAAGGGAAAGCTGAAGAGGAACACAAGCAAGAAAACCCTACAAAAGAGAAAAGTATCCTTAGCAAGGCTTTAGAAAGTCCCTATATCCCAGACATTGACCCCCGCAAAACTGCTCGATTCAAAGAAGAAATCGCACTATTTTGGTCTTGGCTGCTGGATGCTATCCAAGAACCAACTACCAGCAAGACTAGGGACCAAAAGCATCGTTATAGTGTCTTTGCCCTGCTCACCTTGCTGTCTTCGATTAGCCTTTTCTTTAGTATCTATCATATCAAGCACCTCTACTATGGCTATATGATTTCTATTGCTAATAGTTCTCCTAACCAGCTCCCACCTTTGGATTTCTTTGCTGGCCTTTCTATCTTGGTCGCTAGCGCTCTATTTTACTTTTCCATCATTTTGGGAGGCTTTACTGTCCGACGTGTGCTGGATCAGGAGAGTGACTTCACATTCCAAGAAGCTTGCGATCGTTACAGCAGACTCTTTGCTATCCCACTTGTCCTAATAGCTCTAGCAAGTTTCTTTGCACTCTTTGGTGGCTTACGATTTGCTGGCATCCTCACTCTTCTAAGCATGGCCATCTTTGCCCTTGCCAATCTCTTTGTGATTAGCAAGCCAAGTAAGACCAGTAGCCTCGACCCATTTTATCGTTTCCTGCTAGCTGTCTTACTTGATGGCGCCATTCTCTTACCCTTCTTCATTGCAGAGCTCGCGCTGACAGTTGACTACCTTCGCATCCTGACATTCTTTTAACCAAAATCCCTGCCATTTGTTAATGACAGGGATTTTTATGCTTACTCTTTTTTGAGCCGTGGCTACTTGACGGCTGCCAATTCTTCAAAGTCTTTTCCCAAAATGACTTGTACTTCTAGTTGATTGGCATCTAGTTGCTGGCAAAATTCTGTTGGTAGTGACTCTAGGAATCTTGCATAGTCCAAGCGAGCGATGGATTCGTAGTCTTCTGCTTTGGACCCATCACCAGAAATCGTCACTAGGTCAATCTCCCAAACAAGTTCCTTGCCTGCCAGCTGCTCCGTATAAGGAGCTGGTACAAAGGGTTCCTTTGGCAAAATCGTCTTGACTCCCTGGGCTAGGTGATAGATACCGTGCACCCTACCTTGAGCATCCGGGTAAAATTTTACACTGGCAAGGTAGGCATCAGAGCCTTGAACCTTCTTGACCAGCTCTTCAAAACGTGCCAATCCATTCTCAGCCAAAAAGCTCTCGAGGTATTCCTTGTTGAGATAGATAGGGGACAAGAGCCCTTGGCAGTATACTAGACGAGTCGCTTTATCAGCTAGATAATGCTGGATCGTTTCTCGGAAATAAGCTTCAAATTCAAACCCTTCTAGCCCTTCTACCACATGCCCCAACTTGCTCGATAGGGCTTTGAGGAGAGTCTCTACAATCTCCCAGTCCGCTCTGGTAAGGAAGTCTGGAATCACCACTTGATAGCCTTTTCGACTATCCGCATAGTTCACTTTGAAGAGAAATTGCGACTGACCTACAATCCCACACTCCATGTATTCGAGACGATTGAGGGGCTGACGGAGATAGACTGCATCATAACTATGCGACTCCAAGCCCTCCACCAAGGCCAAGATGGACTTGGCAGTCAAGACCTCCTGTTGTCCTAGAATGCTTTCTTTATTTGGGATAAAAAATGTTTTCGCCATAACTTGCCTCCTTTGAAATCGTTTACACATAGTATACCCTATTTTCCTGAAAGATACAGAAACAAATTTTAGATTTTTAGATAAAAAGCATAGAAAAACAGCCCCTAAAGGCTGTTTGCTTTATACTGTAGCGACTTGATCCAAGCTTTCACCGATAGCAGCTAAGCGCTCCACCACTTCTGCTTGTGTCAATTCATTTTCAGCAACATAGCGGTTGCGTGGGTGAACACGGCACTCGTGTGAGCATCCACGAAGGTACTTATCTTCATTTTCTTCTGATGTCAGGATACGACGGTTACAGAAGGGATTGCCACAATTGACATAGCGTTCACATGGTGTTCCATCAAACCAGTCTTTCCCTACGATGGTTGGGTTAACATGGTTGACATCAACTGCGATACGCTCGTCAAAGACATACATTTTCCCATCCCAAAGCTCACCTTGAACTTCTGGGTCTTTACCATAAGTTGCGATTCCTCCGTGCAATTGGCCAACATCTTTGTAGCCTTCACGCACCATCCAGCCTGAGAATTTCTCACAGCGAACCCCACCTGTACAGTAAACTACGACACGCTTGTCCATGAATTTTTCTTTATTATCACGAACCCATTGTGGCAACTCACGGAAGTTGCGGATGTCTGGACGGATAGCCCCACGGAAATGTCCTAGGTCGTACTCATAATCGTTACGTGTGTCAAGGACAACGGTATCTTCGTCAAGAAGGGCTTCTTTAAACTCTTTTGGAGACAAGTATGCACCTGTTGTCTCAAGTGGGTTGATGTCGTTGTCAAAGTCGTTGTCTTCCAAACCAAGGTGAACAATTTCTTTCTTGTAGCGAACAAACATCTTCTTGAAGGCTTGTTCATTTTCTTCGTCAATCTTGAACCAGAGGTCTTCCATTCCTGGGAGGCTGTGAACGTAGTCCATGTATTTTTGAGTTGTTTCGTAGTCACCTGAAACGGTTCCGTTGATTCCCTCGTCAGCGACTAGGATACGACCTTTAAGGCCGATTGATTTACAGAAAGCCAAGTGATCTGCTGCAAATTGCTCTGCATTTTCAATTGGAGTATAGAGGTAGTAAAGTAAGACACGAATATCTTTTGCCATAAGATTTGTTCTCTTTTCTATTCTTAAATTTTCAGAATTTTTCATTCAACTATACTAGTATACCCACTTGGGAAAACGAATGCAATTTATTTGACCGGAAATTGTAGAGGGAGGCTCATTCCTACATTTCATTAGCAGCCATAGCGAATAGCAGATAATTCTCTCAACTTTTTTATTTGCTCGGATTGATTTTCTGACAAAATCAACTTATTATCAATCAACACACGTGAGATGTCGACGTTCATTTGGCTCAGAATAAATGGAGTAGAGGTTCCATCATCCTCTAATCGTTTTTGATAAATCACTAACTGATTTTTCAAGGGAGTAAGTTGAGGCGCAGCCTTTATATCTTCCAATAGATAATCTATGATGGTCATAGCTTCACAACGCCGTTCACTTCCTCCTGCAAACCATTTTAATGGTGTCATTCTTATTTTCCTCCTGAAATACTTGATAAACTATAATTCTTACTCTTGTGCTAGTATTTTACCACACCCTATGTAAAAAAGTCAGCAAAAATGGTAGGGTCGCTACAATATTATTAATCACATGCACCGCATAGGATGGATAAATGCTCTTGGTATAGCGGGTCAAACCAGCAAAGATGATTCCAACTGTTGCAAAGACGAAGATATCTAACAGACTAGGAAAGTTTGAAAAATGAGGGAGAGCAAATAAAATGGACGGAAGAAGCAAATCAAGAGCAAATCTCGAATCTTTAAAAAAGGCGTGTTGCAGTAATCCTCTATAGACTAACTCTTCCATCAGTGGAATCAGAAAGAACAGGGCTATATAGATACCTAGCTCTGCAAAGTTAGTCCCACTATAACCAATCAATACAGCCCAACCTTCAGCAGTTGACTGGACATGTTTAGCTGTCTGAACGTTAAAAGAGATCTGGAGCACTACCACTAATACTGTTAAAATCGAATACCAAAGCCATTTTTTTCTTGGAATGCGAAAAAGATAGCCGTGCCCTGTCTTAACCAGAATCCAAATCATGACTCCGCTAAATAGCAAACTCAAGATATTTTGAATCCAGAAGAAATTGCCAATCTGGGAAGAAAATTGCCAATAGTTTTGGACAATAAGCGTCAGCTGAGAAAGGCCAAATACGAAAAATAGGTAAGAGAAGACAGCACTCATTTTGAAAAGAAAGCGATATTTTTTCATAATAAATCCCCTATAGATGTATGTGTATCACATCGTATAAACCCTCAGAACCACTCTTTTCATGTTTACATCCTAAAAATCACTACCTCCCCTAGAAAACTAAGGAAGGCAGTGATCACATTTTTAGGAATTAGGAATGAATACACGAAATCAATCGATTTTATGATTTTTTGTTTTTCAAGAATTCGTCGTATTGTTTTTGCATTTCGTTCAATACTTTTTCGTAGGCACCTTCAGATTTCAATTTTTCCATCAATTCTGGAATAGCTTTATCTGGGTCTACAGTACCAGTGTTGATAGCTGTATCGAATTGTTGCATTGTGTTAGAAATTGCTGAGATTTCAGATTTCACATTGTCAGTGTTAAAGATGAATCCAAGTGCTGGAGATTCTTTAGCTTCTGCCAATTGTTTCTTAGAATCTTCGATTTGTTGGTCTGTAACGTTTTCGTTGATGTAAAGAATCCAGTTGTTACCAGTGTTCCATCCACCCATGTGAGTATTTCCTTTGTAGCCATCAAGGACGCGTACACGGTTTTCTTTACCTTCAATTTTTTCCCAGTTCTTGCCTTCTGGACCGTAAACAAGACCGTTCAAGAGTTCAGGGTTCGTGTTCAAGAGGTTCAACACTTCCATTGATTTTTCTTTGTTCTTAGAGTTGTTTGAGATAACAAAGTTGGCAACTTGTGTTGTTTGGTTTTTCTTGATAAAGTTAGTGATTGGTTTGATTTGGATGTCTTTGTTAGCAACACGTGAGAGCAAGCTGTTACCGTAGTCAGCTGGTCCTACTGTTTCTTCACGAACGAACCAAGTATCTTGTTGAAGGTCAAATGAAGTGTCGCTTGTTGCTACGTCTTTTGGAATGTATCCAGCTTCATAGAATTTGTGAAGAGTCTTCAAATGTTCTTTGAAACGAGGCACTTCGTAACGGTTTACGATCTTAGTAGTGTCTCCTTCAAGGTCAATAACAAATGGAAGTCCGTTTGGTACTGGGTAGTCAAAGTTATCAGATGGAATAAAGTTCTTCGTAACCGCAAATGGTACTACATCTGGAGCTTTTTCTTTGATTTGTTTCAAGACTGGCTCAAGTGTTTCGTATGAAGTGACACCTGAAATATCGATACCGTATTTAGCAAGAAGAGTTCCGTTGAAGGCAAAGTTTTGAGATGATGCAACGTTAGCTGCAACTGGTACTGCATAGATCTTACCGTTTACAGTGTTCCCTTTGATGTAAGCTGGGTCAAGTGCTTTGTAAAGCTCTGCTCCTTCTTTTTTATACAATTCAGTCAAGTCAGCATAAGCACCTTTTTGAGCATTTACGACATAGTTAGATGCAAATGCGATATCATAGTTTTCACCAGATGATGTGATAACAGACATTTTCTTATCATAGTCACCCCATCCAAGGTATTGGATATCCAATTTAGCACCGACTTTTTCTTCGATGATTTTGTTTGCATTTTCTAGCAATTCATCCAAGTTATCTGGTTTGTCACCGATTTGGTACATTTTGATTACAGGTTTTTCACCTGAAGTAGTATCTGCAGCTTTTTTGTTGTTACCTGTAAGGTTTCCACAAGCAGCAAGACTTGCAGCCAAAGCGACTACGCTAGCAGATGCAAAAGCATATTTTTTCCAGTTTTTCATGATAAAAACTCCTTTTTTTTATTTTTAAACTTATAAACGATTTAATAATTTGTAACTTCAGTCACTAAGATGAAGTTGGGAAGGGAGAAACGGTGTTTCTCAGTAAGTGCTATTCTTTCACACCACCGATTGTCAAACCTTTAACAAAGTAGCGTTGGAAGAATGGATACAGAATCGCGATTGGAAGGGTTGCAACAACAACCATGGCCATACGACCTGTTTCTTTCGGTAGAGCGACTCCCAGTTGACCAGATAGGCCGACTGCTTTTGCAATGTAGTCCATATTTTGTTGGATTTGCATGAGCAAATATTGCAATGGATACAAGTTATCACTCTTGATGTAAAGAAGGGCGTTGAACCAGTCGTTCCAGAAACCAAGAGCTGTCAAAAGCGTGATGGTTGCGATACCTGGAAGTGACAAGGGCAAACAGATCTGGAAGAAGATCCGAGCTTCACTGGCACCATCGATACGAGCAGATTCGAGAATGGCTTCTGGAATGGTCTTCTTGAAGAAGGAACGCATCAAGATGATGTTGAATGGTGAGAGGAGCATTGGAACAATCAAGGCCCAAACGGTATCACCCAGTTGAAGCAGGCGAGTAACCACGATATAGCCTGGTACCAAACCAGCATTGAACAACATACTAAGAAGAGCGAAGATCGTAAAGAATCTGCGGTACTTAAAGGTTGTACGTGAGATGGCGTAGGCATAAGTGGTTGTAATGAAGACGTTGGTCACTGTTCCGACTACGGTTACAAAAACTGAGATAAAGAGCGCTTGGAGGATCTTATCTTTAAACTGAGCTAAGAACTGGAATCCATCTACACCAAACTTCGAAGGGAAAAAGCTATATCCATACTGGAGGATGCTCTTTTCGTCTGTCACCGAAATGATGATAACGAAGATAAAGGGCAAGATACAAGAAAGAGCGATCAAACCAGAGATGATACTAAAGAAGATATCTGCTTTCTTACTGAAGGAGTGAATGCCGACATTATCGATTTTTTCTTTTTTAATTTTCTTTTCTGCCATATTCTCCTCCTTTCTAGAACAAAGCTGAGTTTGGATCGACTCGTCTTGCAAGCAAGTTTGATAGGATAACCAGAATCAAACCGACAACGGATTGGTAAAGACCGGCTGCTGAAGCCATACCGATATCTGCTGTCTGAGTCAAACCATTAAAGACATATACATCCAAAACGTTGGTTACATTGTAAAGCTGACCAGCATTGTGTGGGATTTGATAGAAGAGACCAAAGTCTGCGCGGAAGATATTTCCGACTGCAAGGATGGTCAAGACTGTTACAAGTGGAGTCAACTGAGGAATAGTTACGTTGCGAATACGTTGCCACTTGCTAGCCCCGTCCACTGTTGCTGCTTCGTAGTAGGTTGGGTCAATTCCCATGATCGTCGCATAGTACATGACACTGCTATATCCAAAGCCTTTCCAAATACCTAGGAAAAGGAGAAGGTATGGCCAAATGCCTAAGTCAGCGTAGAAGTTGACTTCCTTCATGCCAATGGATGTTAGGAAATGGTTGAAGACCCCTTTGTCAATGTTTAGGAAGGCATCTGTAAAGAAACTTATGATAACCCATGACAGGAAGTAAGGGAACAACATAGACGTTTGGAAAATTTTAACCATTCTCTTAGAGCGAAGCTCGCTGAGGATGATGGCAATCCCTACTGATACAATCAAACCGATAAAGATAAAGCCGAGATTATAGAGAACGGTATTTCGAGTGATGATAAAGGCATCTTTTGAACTAAACAAGAATCTGAAATTATCTAACCCGACCCATTTACTATTCACAATACTATCTATGAAACCATTACTGGTCATATGGTAGTCTTTAAAGGCGACCACATTCCCAAATACTGGAATGTAAAAGAATAGAATCAACCAGAGTGCCCCTGGTAAAACCATCAAGAGAAAGATCCAGTTATCTCTCAAGGTCTTTGAAAACTTTTTCATAATTTCCTCCCTTTTTATTCCTAAAAACTGATTTCATCGAATTTTTAGGTTTGATAACGATTACATTATTAGTATACTCCTATTTGAAGGTCAGGTTAAACTACTAATTATAGAAAAAACTCCACAAATTATTTTTTGTGGAGAAGTTTTTTATAAGAAATAGGTTTCACGAGAAACACTCTGCATACGAACTTTAACTGGTTTTGTTAATCGTCCACCATATTTGTGTAATGGATGTTTTAGTTAGTAAAAATCTTGATCGTAAATACTTTGTATCATGCTTCCTATGTTAGTATATGGCTCATGAATAATAGTTTTTTGAGATAAACCCTCCATTGAAGAAGTGTTCTCCATGGCTATTGACACAAGATCCTCTAATTGCATCAATAGTTCTTTATCATTTTTATGATTTCTTTCATATTGCTCGCAATCTAGATACTCTTCTAATTTTTTATACAATCTATCTTTTGTGTGAGATTCGTTAGGTTTTTCGAAGTGTGCTAACAACCATACTTCAAAACAACTATTTGAAAACCCGATATCAATATTGCTTGCTTTTGCTTCTTTTAAAACACCCTCTATTTCGTCATTTTCTAAACTATCTTTGTCAAAAATAATATAGACTCCTCCAAGATTTCTCTTTTCTGTCTTACTTAGAGTACTTATTTTTCCTAATGCGTGATTTAGAAGACATCGACCTTGTTTACTTGTGGGATGTATAGATACTTTTACGGTGGCTGTTCTGTTATACTTCTTGTTTAAAATTGAGAAATAATTTTTTTCCGTGTATCCTTCAGTGAACACATAAATAGATTTTCTCAGATTTTTACCTTTAGATTGCCTATCTCTTGCCATTTAAATCTCCTTAAATAGTTGATTCATTCCTTCAATATCGATATCTGGTAAAGCACCAAACTGCCCATTTAAGTAACGTTTAATGAAAGAAATATCACTTCTTGATACACCTTGTATATCATTAAAATCAAAAAGAGAGTATAAGTCTGTTTTTCCCAAGAAATCTTTTTCCGTCATATAAATTTGATCTACTCTTAAATTCGAATCTAATAAATTTAAATTATGTGTTGTAAAAATGAATTGATTCGTGTTTGACTCGGAATTAATTATGTTCAACAATGCATTTGTAAGAGATAAATGGAATGAATCATCAAATTCATCCATAACTATAACTCTATCTTCATGTAAACTATCCAACAATGTCAAAGCAACGGCCATCATTTTTTGAGTACCGGAAGATTCCATTTCATATGGAATCTTTTCTTTACCAACTACTCTCCCATTTTCATCATATTTTTTGTAAATAGAATATACTTCAAAAGTTGTAAATTGTTTTGATAACAAACTTTCGTCAAGATTTTCTATAGATAGTATTTTTTTAAACTCTTCAGGAATTGATTCTATCTTTTCAATAACCTCAATATCTAAAATATTAAAGTCAGCCAGATTTAATAGTTTAATGAATATATTTTTCTTAGCTGAATCGTCTTGGATTGACTTAAATGATCGTTTGCGAAAAGGTTCAAAAATTAAATTTGTATGGAACCATTTGAAAACAGCAACACATTCTGCATCATTCTTATCCTGTCCATCAAATAATAATAGTTTATTTTTCCTAACAGATTGCCGTATTTTTTTTAAGTTATTTGGAAGTATTTCTGAATCATTTGGAGAAGCGGTTCGTTTAAAGTATAATTCTTCTTCATTTTTTTGTGTAACAAAATAAAGTTCCTCTAAAGTCACTTCTTCTGAATTGTAACAAATATGATAGCGATAAACCTTTTTATTCTTAATTAAGCGAATTGAAAATTCAGTATCTTCATATTTGTTTTTATTATTTAAACGAAATGGCATATAGGGTAAAGAATCTTCAATGTCATCTGTAGGTTGTAGAACAATTTTGGCAAAGACCCTTAGTGCTGTAATTAGGTTGCTCTTCCCAGATCCATTGGAACCAAAAATATTTACATTTTTCAATAAAGATAGATTTTCCTTATTTATTATATGAGACTTAGCATGTCTTTTTAAATATTTGCCTTTTTCTAAAGATAAGACTGTGTTATTTTGGAAAGATAAAAAGTTTGTAATTTCGAAATCAACTAGCATAATCTACCTCCTTCTCCTTCTAATTATACAAGAAAAATTAAAATTTAACAACGTTTTTTCGTTATAAAATTTATTTTATATATAGTTTTGTAGTTAATTATTGAGGATAATCTGTTTTTTTAGCTAAACTAGCAAAACTTACTAGAATAAGTTTCATAGATGTATTATTTAAATGGTGCGAAAAAGCTTTCTGGGAAATACTTATTTTTCGGAAACTTAACATTGAGAAGTCTAGAGTTACGGTTTTTAGGTTTTGCTCCTTCAATACACCTCCTCCCTATACAAATTTGGATAGAACTTTTCATTATTTAAAATTCGACTTAGTATTTTAACACTAGATTTCAAATGAAATAATTCAGTTTTACTCATTTCATTTTCATAATTGTTCTCTATATTTTTACAATGACGCTTAATATGCCATAATGCTCGTTGAATATTTTTTCTTTTAAATTTTTCATGACTATATCATACTATAATCAATATCAAAATAGAATTTGTTTTCTCAACTGTTCAAAATTTAACCTAAACTGTGTTAATATATCTACGCTTTTAATTGAATAGCTTATTATTAATTAATTTTAACTGAAGTCTAAAATTAGATGTTTAAATAAAAAAAGCAAGACAGGGTGTTTTTTAAGTTGTATAAATCGTCGAAGCTGTCGCAATGGTGTGCCACTGGTTGGCTGTTGTGGCTGCAAAGTCCTTGTCTCCATAAAAATCGTTGAATGGAAGGATTTCGACTTCTAATTCTTCGATGCCTTCAATCTGACCTGCCAGATAAGCCTCGATGCGGTTTTCTGCTCGCTTGATCCTTTGTAAGAGTCCGCCCATACGGATATCAACCGTATCCAAACCAAAGACCTTGTTTTCTTTCAACCATTGGTGGCTAAAGAGTTTGTGGAAAGTTTCAATCTCACTTCTGAGTTTTGGTAATTCTTGTTGAGCAATCTCTTGCAGGCTTGCTTTATCGTTGGCTTGATAAGCTTGACGAATGCGTCGTCCCACATCGACTTTGCTACTTAAAATGGCATTCAACTGGGCCTGTGTTTCAAAGAGATAAGCGTAGGCGCCAGCTTTTCCTTTGATTTCAGAGAGAGTCTCCGCAGCATGCGCAAAGTGAGGTTTGTCTTGTTCAGGTGTCATGTGCCTATCAAGAATCGGACAGAGAACATCCTGATAAAAGACATAGCGGTTAGGATTGATCCCGCTGAGATTGTCTGGTAGATCTGGCAAGAGGTTGGCTAGGTCAATCTGCATAAAGTCCTCAACCGATAGACCCGTATTGGTCTTGAAGTGTGCAGACAAACGGTCTAGGTCATTGCAGTAGCTGAGTTCTGCCCAGATTTGCAAACTTGGTAGGATAGAAAACTGAGCTGTCTCACCGCCATTATCTCCCCAACCAGTCACGATGACTTCTTTGATCTGATTAGCACGACAGGCTTTATTAGCCTCAATAGCTACTAGACGGCTGAAATGGTTGTGTGGGGTAAAACCAATCCACTTCCAAGCACCACCTGCAAAGGCAATATCTTGGCTAATCTTGTGATGATTGCGGAAATTACGATTGTATTTTTCTTCGCTATCCTGGTAATAATCCCAGTAAACCAAGGTAACACGGTCTTTGAGACGATCTAGGTAGACACGAGTTTCCTCAGGAATTTCCACATCACGGTCGTACTGACCATCCGCTGACATGAGTTTAAAGAACATATCGCTCCACATCTGGCAGTGGAAACCATACTTATCGGCAATGTCCAGCACGCGCTCCAAGTGTTGACACATGAGGAGACTACGGTCCACAACACCGTTCAGAATGAGGTAACGACCTAAACCAACCAAGTGGGCTTCGTCCATCCCGATATTGACCTTGCGTGTTTGTAGTTTAGATAGTGTCGCAAACATGCCGTCAATTAGGTCATAAACTTTTTCTTCGCCAATGAGGAGGATATCTTCTACATCGCGGAGCTCCTGCACTTCTTTGACACCCCATTTGACGAAGGCCGACAAGTGAGCCAAGGTCTGGATGCAAGGCACAAAGGTCATGTCAAACTGCTGGGCATAGGCTTCGATTTCCTGTAACTCTTCAGCCGAATAGGCCCCACGGAAATAACCAAAGTAAGGTTGCCCTTCAATCTGGTAGGTGTCTTCCATGTAGAGCTCAAAGGTTGAGTAGCCCATGAGAGCCAAGACCTCAATCATCTGTTTGGCAGAAGCGACATTTAGCACTGCATTTCGGGAACAGTCAGCCATGTAGGCCAACTCTTCATAAGCCGCATGCTCATCAATCTCGACCTTGTCACCTTCTACTAGAGCTGTTGCTAATAAAGACAAGGCGCGGTATAGTTGGTGAGGTTTGTCATAAGTCAGGTGATACTGTCCACTTTCACCCTTGATAGAGATAGAGGCTTGATTAGACTGAGCGACTGCTACCTCTACATCTGGTAGGGAAATGTGCTTTTTAAGCAACTCTAATGCTTGCTCTTGTTTGGGACTAAATCCTGTAAAAATTACCATTGGTTTTCCTCCTGCAACCAGTTGACAAGGGCACCATAGAGATTGGCATCTGCATGATAGGTGCAAGCTTGGATAACTGGTGCGACCGTATATTCTTCGTAGGTTTCGACAAATTCATCGACAGCTTTTTTGACCCCTTGGATGAAGTCTGGATTTTGACTGATAGAGCCTCCCAGACTAATGACATCTGGATCGATCAGATACTGGATATTGAGCAAGCCTTGAGCCAGATTACGGTTCATGCGCTCAATAGCTTCTTGACAAAGAGCATTGCCAGCTGCGGCCTCTTGGTAAATCTTGCGTCCGTCCCAGTCAGTCTGACCAGATTTTTCAATCACGTATCGAACCATGTTCCCTGTAGAGGCTAGTAGCGACCAGTTGTTGAGCTTTTCTGCTGGTTCAATAGTTGTCATGTAGCCAAATTCTCCACCTAAGCCGTGGCGGCCTCGGTGAAGTTTGCCATTGATAATCATAGCCCCACCGATTCCTGTTCCAATCACGACACAGGCTGCGTTTTCAATCTCTGGGTGAGCTAGCAATTCACTCAGTCCAACACAGTTGGCATCATTTTCTAGATGGACAGGTAACTGATGATGAGCAAGAGCTTCATACCAAGAAAAGCCATGGATGTAAGGTACAGCACTGATTCCCTCAATCACACCTGTTTCTTGATTGACCGCACCTGGAACGCTCATGGCAATGCCCTTATAATCTTTCTCCGACAGACGTTGGTCTAGCCAAGCTAGTAGATCCTCCAAACTTTCTGGCGTTGGAGTACTTGTCTTATCTAGTATGTTTCCATCAGGAGTCAGACTGGCAAACTTAATCCCAGTCCCTCCGATATCAATGGTTGCAATGGTCATTGTTCTTTACCGTAAAAAGGGGCGAATCAGTAGTTAGTCCTTACTCTTTCGCCCCTCCTTTCTATCTCATAGTATTAGTTATCAAACACTTTAAAACTGTTAAATGTCTTCTTTTTTGATTAATTCTGTGCGAATCTCTTGTGGTGCTAAGAGTCCTGAATGAACCGGATAAGGTCGCTCAAGCAAGTCCAAAATGGTTTGTTGGTGTTCTGATATACGCACATTTTCTTGACTCATGTTGTAGTAACGAAGTACATATCCTTCTTCATTTTCAGCCACTTTAAAGGCTGTTGGGCAAACTTGTGGTAAGCTGAGTGCCGCATGACTCAAGAGGCTACCAGTCGCAGCAACACTTCCTTCTTGTTTAGCAACTTGAAGACTAGTGAATGGTGTTTGGAAGGCTTTAGCACGACGGAAGGCTGAGAAGCGTTCCCCTGCTTGGTGGCACTCAAGTGCAAACTCGACTTCAAACTCACGCAAGCATTGAGCTTCTGGTGTTGGGAAGTAACCCCAGTCACCTAACTCACCTGAGGCACGAAGAATGGTCACGGCAATGGTATCGTCTCCAAGGATTTCATACTCGTGCAATCCTTTATTTGCCACTGTCACCCCTTTTTCATCATCATAAAGGCTGACAAAGGCTTGTTGGTGTTGTGGATTTTCAGGATTTTCCCAAGAAGCAGCTGGTTTATTTGGTCGTGTCACCACCTCATAGATGCTTTCAGAGTCATTGCTTGGACGCGTATTATGAGTCTTAACCAAGAGACGGATACGGTGGTCCTTGGCTGTGTTAGTAAAGCGAGTCTTGAAACGGATTTGTGGATTGTCAACAAAGACGGTCATCTCTGTTTCCAGAGGAAGGGTTGTCAATTCTTCTGAGCGCCCAGCTTCACGCGTCATAAACTCGATGATGCCTCTTTGTTCCGCATCCAGTTTTTCATCTGCACTTACTGGAATTGTCAATTCATGTTTGAGCAAGATCTTGGCAAAACGAGCTGTATTTTCCAAGACCTCATAGCCTTTCAGCTCGGCGTAGATAGGCTCTGTTCCTTTTGGTTGGAAATAGATGTACTCATTTCCGATGTCACCACGGTCTTCAAAGCGAACAACATCCTCATAAGCTTCATGAGTTGTCTTGTCGTAGACCGTGATATTTTCATCCACACTTACCGTTACAAATGGCGTATCAATCACCCCATTTTGGTAAATACCATCACGGTGTTCTTGTTCTCCTTCGAGCAATTGGAAGGTTGTCCAAGAAAGTGGTGCCAGGTGAACAGGTACTGTCACGCGCACTTGTCGAGCGATACGAGCCTGGCGGAACTTGTCTTTTGGCAAATCATACTCAAAATTAGCTCCCAGATCTTCGATTTTCGCTTCTACAGCATGTCCTTCCAAGTCTTCGACACGGTAGCTTGGCAAGGTCAAGGCTGCCATCTTCTTATAGCCTTCTGTTGGGTGCAATTCCTTGAAATCACAAGTCGCCACATCAATCACTGTGCTGACAGTATCAACCTTGTCATGCAAGCCTGTGTTGATGACCGTAAAGAGATGGTCGCTTTGGGCTTCGTGGGTTGCGATTTTGCCCTTCCACTCGTTGAGAAGATTGGTCTTAACGAAGTTTCCAACTTGGTTGACCTTGGCAAAACGTGTTTCCATCTCACGGTGAACCTCGTCCACACTACAGCCACAGATACTGTCATGTGGCGCATTTTGTAGAAGGACTTTCCAAGCATAGGTCAACTGGTCCTTATGGTTGTGCCCACCAGTGATGACGGTCAATGGCTCCACCACTTGTTCTAGCAAGTTGCTATTTTCTTGGAAGGCTTGTTTGAGGTAAATTCGTGATGAAGAAGTATTGGCAAGTGTGTACCAACCATCTGTTTCTTGACTGGTCAACTCACCCGTAACGGTAGATAGTTGCTCAGGTAGAGCACTTTCTACTGCATGAACATAGTCATCAAAGGAACTATGCACAAAAGTCACATCTGGGAAGAGTTCATTGGCCACACGAATGGCTTCGCTCAGATTGCGCTGTACAGGCTGGTGGTCACAGCCGTTCATCATCAACCATTGGTTGGTCGAAGCATAGTCACGCACGTCTGACAATTTTTGTTTCCAGAAGGCCAGGGCTTCGTCCTTATCAACTGGGATTTCATTCCCGTTACTGTACCAGTTGGCAAAGAGGATACCGAGGACACGACTTCCGTCCGCACCCTGCCAGTACATTTCTGAAAACTGGGAAGTGAACTGCTCATCTTCGAGGACTTGGTTGTCAAATCCAATCGGCTTCACACCACGCCCAAAAGCTGCCACGTGAATGCCTGATTTCTGAAGGATTTGAGGAGCTTGTCCCATATTTCCAAAGGTATCTGGGAAGTAACCAATCTGGGTTGATTTGCCCCATTTTGCACATTCTGCTTGACCAATCAAGGTATTGCGAACATTGGCTTCACTTGAAATCAAGTAATCATCCTGCAAGATGTAAAAGGGACCAATTTTGAGTTTGCCTTCGTCGATGTAACCTTGGACTTTGTCGCGATTTTCAGGGCGAATTTCCAAATAGTCATCAAGGACAATGGTTTGGCCATCCAAGTGGAAACTCTTGAACTCAGGGTCATTTTCAAAGAGATCAAAAAGATTGTCAAACAATTCCACCAGCTGCATCCGATGGCTTTCAAAAGGCAGATACCACTCACGGTCCCAGTGACTATGTGAGATAATATGTACAACAACATTTTCCATGAAGTAAAACCTCATTCTAAATTTAAATTTTAACGTTTTAAATGTAAAGGTGTGATTCTGACACGAATCAGTGAAACTAAAGCGCGCTCCTTATACTCAATGAAAATCAAAGAGCAAACTAGGAAGCTAGCCGCAGGTTGCTCAAAGCACTGCTTTGAGGTTGTGGATAGAACTGATGAAATCAGTAACCATACCTACGGCAAGGCGAAGCTGACGTGGTTTGAAGAGATTTTCGAAGAGTATTAGCGAATATCCAGGTAATCCAAGACTAATTCACAGAACATCATGTTGGCCCAAGAAAACCATTCACGTGAGTAAAGCGTTGGGTCATCCACGTGGAAGCTTTCGTGCATGACACCTGTACCACCATCGCAGGCAACCAGCTGATCGAGTAAGAATTTCTTCTCTGCCTTATCTCTTGTTGTCAAGCCTTGGATAGAAAGGGCAATGGGCCAGATATAGCGATAGAAGGTATGAGAACTTCCGAGACCGCTAGCGTATTCTCCTTGGTAGAAGTATGGATTTTCAGGGCTCAGAATGGTGCGACGAGTGGCTTGATACACTTCATCGTTGACATCGCAATAGCCCAGATAAGGCGCCGCCAACAAACTTGGTACGTTTGGATCATCCATGATGCTGGCATTTCCTAAACCATCCACTTCAAAGGCATAAATCTTTTCGCCCTTGCTGTTAGTTGTGTAAGCGTAATTTTCGATGCCTTCTTGGATTTCAGACTGGAGACGCTCAGCGTCTGCCATGATGTTTTGGCTATCAGCTAGATCCAGTTCTTCAAAGATTTCTTGGACATAACCCAAGACCACTACTGCAAACATATTTGACGGAATCAAATAGCTATACTGACAGCAGTCATCACTCGGGCGAAAGGCTGACCAGGTCATACCTGTCACTGCAAAGGCAGGTCCAAAGCCATCATTTACCAAGGTGTCTTCCCTGCGGTCCGTATCACGGACAAAACGATAAGGTGAATTGTTGTGGTCTTGTTCCACTGTCCAAAGATGAAGAATTTCCTTGGTCGCTGCGACAAAAGTCTCATCAAACTGACTGGTCTCTCCAGTCTCTTTCCAGAGGAGATAAGCCAACTGCAAAGGATAGCAAAGAGAGTCCACTTCGTACTTGCGTTCCCAAATCCAACCATTAAGGTCGGTATGGTCAGTCTCGTGGTGGCCCTTCCAGTTTTCCTCAATGTTAAAGGAGTTGGCATAAGGATCCTTGAGCACCAAGGTCATCTGACGCTTAACCAAACCTGCAATAGTCTGACGCAGGAGGGCATCTCTTTTAGCCACATGCAAGTAGGGTCTGAGTTGGGCTGTCGAATCCCGAAGCCACATGGCAGGAATATCCCCAGTCAAAACAAAAGTTGAGCCATCTTCTAAAATCTCGACCGTATTGTCCAAGGTGTCTGTATAGCAACGCTCGAAGACATCCACCCACTCGGGATGGTCCTTAGCCCGCTCCGCTACTTCGTTCAGCCATTCTCTAACAATTTCTTTAGAATATACCATAAACTTTTACCTCATTCAAACAAGATTCATTTTCAGTATATAGCTTTTAGCCCAGAAAATATATACACAAATGATAGTCATTTTTCTACAAAATTGTTATATTTGAAACTCCTTTTCTAAAGACCATTTTTTCTGATATAATGTAGAAAACAGCTAAAGGAAATACCATGAAACCACTACTTGAAACCATCGATACCCGCTTTGGGACTGCTAGCAAGCATGCCTTTTCTCGGGGAAATACCCTGCCTTACACGGGCGTTCCTTTTGGGATGAATTATTTTGTGCCTCAGACCAGCGATCAGGAGGGAGCTTGGTTTTTCGAACCACATCTGCCCATCTTTCAAGGGATTCGATTAACCCACCAGCCCAGTCCTTGGATTGGCGACTACTCTTGGCTGCTTCTGACACCTATCACCGGCCAGCTTGGGGGAGATAGCCTCTTTCACCGTCAATCCTCCTATGATAGGGATAAAGCTTCCTTCCAACCTCATTATCTGAAGATTTTCTCCCTGCGCTTTCAGATTGAAACCCAGCTTACACCGACTTGCTATGGCGCTTCTATTCGTTTGGAGCAAAAGCAAGGCAAAGCCCTCTCCCTCTATCTTCACGTAGCAGATGAACTGACAGTAGAACAAATAGATAAGCGGACTCTTGCCCTGCGTCAAGAGGGAAAAACAGAGACCAACAAAAATCCGCTGATATTGTTTACTGCTTTACAAATGAATACGGATATTCTTGCTATCAGCCAAGAAGAGGGAGACTGGCGAATTGACTTAGCAAGCAGTCAAGCCGAGATTCAACTAGCAACTTCTTTCATATCGCCTTCTCAAGCTCTGCTTAATCTACCTCAAAAGGACTTTGACAGCTGTAAAGTAAATGCGAAAGCGGACTGGGAAAATCTCCTCCATCGTTTTGACATACTAGAGACAGGAGAGACTGACAGGACCTTCTTTGATCACTGCCTCTACAGACTCTTCCTCTTCCCGCAGACTTTTTATGAAGTTGATGAATCAGGGCAAGCCATCCACATGGATCTGGCTACTGGTACTGTCAAGCCTGGTGTCCTCTTTAGCAACAATGGTTTCTGGGATACCTTCCGCACCACCTTCCCCCTCTTTGCCCTTATCATACCGGAACACTATCGTCTCTTTTTAGAAGGCTTTCTCAATAGCTATCGCGATACTGGATTCCTTCCAAAATGGCTAGCTCCAGACGAACGGGGTATGATGCCTGGTACCCTTTTAGATGGCATTATCGCAGACAGCGCCTGCAAGGACATGGCCCCCGACCTAGAAAAAGAACTCCTTCAAGCCATGCTTGAAACAGCCGCTAAGTCCGACCCTCTCGGCATCAATGGCCGCCACGGACTAGCCCAATACCAAGAACTGGGCTACCTCTCTACCGACCACCACGAAAGCGTCAGCCATACCCTAGACTATGCCTATAGTGACTTTTGTATCGCCAGCTGTGCCGAAAAGCTTGGTCAGAATGACATCGCGGAAACTTATAGAACTTCGTCACAAAATTACCGCAATCTATTTGATGCTGAAACAGGCTACATGCGTGCGCGAGATAGTCAAGGAAACTTCCGCCCTGACTTCTCTCCCTATAGTTGGGGACGAGACTACGCTGAATGCTCTGCCATTCAAGCGACTTTAGGCGTTCTCCACGACATCCCAGGCTTAATCCAGCTTATGGGTAGAAAAGAAGCCTTCAGCAATTATCTTTTGAAAGCCTGTCAGGGTGCTCCCCTCTTTGAAACCACCGGCTATGGTTACGAGATTCACGAGATGAGCGAGATGGCTACCGCTCCTTTTGGGCAAATCGCCATTTCCAACCAACCGAGCTTCCACATCCCTTATCTCTTTCGCTATAGCGACTACCCTGACTACACTGCTCTACTCATCAAAACCTTGCGTCAGAAAGCCTTTCACCCAAGCTGGCAAGCCTATCCTGGCGATGAGGACAATGGCAGTCTCTCTGCTTGGTATATCTGGTCAGCTCTTGGATTCTACCCGACCTGTCCAGGCAAACCAAGTTACGATCTCGGAATCCCTCTCTTTGACCATCTCCGTATCTACCTGGCTAAGGAAAATAAATGGCTGGATATCCATGCCAAGCAAAACCACAGCCACTTCAACTTTGTCAAAGAATATCGATTGGACAAGACCATAGTATCTAGCATTCAACACCAAGACCTCTTGAAAGCTGAGCAACTGACCTTCACCCTCAGCTGGCTACCAAATCACTCCTAACCAAAAGAACCTTTGCATCGCGCAAAGGTTCTTCTTTTATGAAACTTGGACCTGAAGCTGGTCAACCAGCTGACCATCTACCATCAAATTCAGATAAAAATCTAAGCTTTTATCTCCTGAAAAATACAAGGTTGGTAGCGTTAGCCTTTTTTCAACCTCGCCAACTTGAAACGCAAGGGCTTGAATCTCGTCCCAATAGGCGACACCATGCACACCCGTCCCTGGTTGAATCGAAATCTTAGCTTCTAAAGGACTGCTAGATTCTCTTCGCTTCACTGTAAAGTGGACATTTTCTCCCTTGGTCACAGCCAGACTTTTTTCTGAAAACTCTAGTTGCTGAACAGCTTCTTTTTTTGACAAGCTAGGTGTTTTATAGAGTGAAATCTTGGTCAACAAAGGCAAAGCCTGTGCCTCTGTAATGGTCACGCGTATCTTCTGCGCCTCAACGACTGATCCTCGTAAGAGACGTTTGTAGCCAACAGTATAACCAGACCCAAACTCCTGCCAGACACCATCCAACTCTACCTGAACATGAAAAGCAGCGATGCGTTGCCCCAACTTCAAATCTTCTCTTAACTCAATCACATCAAATGTTTTAGGTGATCCTAAATCGAGCTCTAATTGGATTGGCAACTCTGAATCACTTGCCCATGAACTAGTTTCCAGTCCATCTGTCAGATGATGACAGGCAAAGTCTGGTGATAGAGCAAGTCCAGATACCTTGGCTCCCAGAGCTAAATCTTCCCTATAGAGTGTGTCACGGTAGGCAGCAAATTCATACAGTCGCCGGATATCCTTTTCGTCAAAGAGTCCATCTTGGTTTGGCGGAATATTGAGTAAGAGAGGTGTACCCCGACCCACCGAGTGAAAGTAGATTTCGACCAATTCCTCGAGAGACTTGGGGTCCTGATCCTCATGGTAAAACCAGCCCGGCCGAAGAGAAACATCTGCCTCACCGATTGAAAATAGCGTCCCAAAGGGGTCTCCGTGCTGTAGATAATCTAATTCCGCCTCTGTTCCTAACTGGTCTGGTTTGACCTTTTGCCACAAGGGATCCCCTGCATAGCCTCGTTCATTTCCAATCCAGCGGATACTGGTCCCTTCAGTTGAGAAAATCAAACAATCGCCTTGCAAGTCACGAATGGTTTCAAACCAAGTCTCAAACTCATAGTTGACCTTCTGGGCCCCTTCGCCTCGAGCACCATCCATCCACACCTCAGTGAACTTCCCAGCATTGCCATAAGCAGGATTTGACAAGATTTCCTTCAATTGAGCCAGATAGTAGGC
The DNA here is from genome assembly GCF_001813005.1 of Streptococcus sp. HMSC062H02. Classification (GTDB taxonomy): domain Bacteria; phylum Bacillota; class Bacilli; order Lactobacillales; family Streptococcaceae; genus Streptococcus; species Streptococcus oralis_S. The sequence goes on along the minus strand of NZ_KV811090.1, from coordinate 65,488 downwards.
ATTGTAATCCGCTTCTCGGTCCACGTGATAGAGGGGACTGTGAGCATCCCAAGGAGACAAATACACTCCCATATCCATGTCAAACTCAGTTGCAGCCTGGGAAACTTCAAGGAGCAAGTCCCCCGCTCCTTTCCTCCAAGGGCTAGCCTTGACCGAATAATCTGTATGGGCTGACGGATAGAGCACAAAACCATCGTGGTGCTTGACCACCAAAATCAGCTTTTTAAAACCCGTTTCTTTGAGCACTCGAATCCATTCACGCGCATCCAACTTGGTCGGGTTAAAACGCTTGGGATCCTCTTGCCCACTTCCCCATTCTTGGTCATAAAAGGTATTGGGACCAAAATGGATAAAGGCAGCTAGTTCATCCTCTAAATAATCCAGCTGGGCCTGGCTTGGTAATGGTCCATGTGGTTTTATGTTCGTCATCATCTCGTATCTCTTTCTCTTGTTCACAAAGTTATCCACAACTTGTGGATAAGAAAACATTCCTAAAAACTAGTTTTTTCAGTCTCTAGCTCACCTGTCACCTTAAACATACCTTTGTCAAATAGTTCTGTACTAGGGTTTCTACTAGCTTTCTAGAAAGTCACTAATATACGGAACTATTTTCAGGATACTTCAACACCCTGAGTTGTATGTCATTTCCTCCAAGACTTATCCACAGACTGTGAATAAACTAGTGTTCCAGACCGCTCTCTCTTTGACTATAACAAAAAGCGATAGCAACGTCAATATGACTAAGATCCCTTCCTAAATCCCCTGAAAAGATTCTATAATTTGTACAATCGTAGCTTTTGCATTCGCCAGCTAGTGAGAAGCAGCCAGTAGAAAATGACTGCCTTATCACATTGTGAACAGCACAACTGTGGTACTATAATACCTAACAACCTAATCGTTTCTAGCAAAAAATCCCGCAGATTTGCGGGATTCTCTCTTGCATCAATGCGCCAACATTTCTTGAGCGATTTCTTGGCCAGATAGGTTATCTGGGTAGTAGGTTGGCCAGTTATCCATCTCTTCAAAGAGGGCTTCTTGGCTAGTACCTCCAAAGAAGATATGGAAATGTCCTGCCTTAACTGGGGCGATATTGTGGTCACTAAACTGAACATACTTGAATTGTCCAGCGTCCGCATCTGTCGCTTCAAAGAGGAAGCGCACACCACGGTTGCCTTTCTTATATGTCAAGATTTTCTTGCCGACATACTTGTAGGTGAATTTCTTGCTTTGGCCACCTTGAACAAATTCCATAGTGTTGTCCGTGATGTTGATCTTAGTCACATCTGTCTGATAGCCTTTTCTATAGTAAGCCTTGTACTCATCCTTGGTCATCTTACCAGTCAACTTAGCCTTGTAGTCAAAGACTTGATCAAAGGTCCCATCTTCAAGGAAAGGATAAACTGACTGCCAGTTGCCAACATAGTCACTCAAGGTACGATCTTTGACATCTGCATCCTCAAAGTAACCGTTGTGAACTGTCTTAGTGTTTTCTTCCTTCTCTGGCTCGATTTCTGGTCCTTCTTGGTCCGTTGTTTGTTTCAAAGCCTTGAGGTTTTTCTCCATCACAGAGATATAGTCCTCACCATCCTTGGTTGCTTCTTCTGTTAGACTTTCTAGCGGATTGAGCACGTCTAGTTTGACACCTGTTTCTTTTGAAAGTGTATTGGCGAGGGCTTGTGAGGCATTTTCTTCAAAGTAGATATAAGAAATCTTGTTTTTCTTAATATACTCTGTTAATTCTGCCAAACGTGCTGCTGATGGCTCTGCATCTGGTGATAGACCTGAGATGGATACTTGCTTGAGACCATAGTCCAAGGCAAGGTAGTTAAAGGCAGCGTGCTGGGTCACAAAGCTCTTTTGTTTAGCTTGAGACAAGCCATCTGTGTAGGCCTTGTCCAAGACTTGCAATTTTTCGATATAGGCAGCAGCGTTCTTTTCAAAAGTCTCTTTTTTATCAGGATAATCTGCTGACAAGCTGTCACGGATATGCTCTACCAGTTTGATGGCGCGTGCTGGTGAAAGCCAAACATGAGGATCGTAGTCGTGATGGTGACCCTCGCCGCCATGATCATGCCCTTCCTCTTCTTCCTCACCTCCTGGTAGGAGCAGCATATCACCTGTCGCCTTGATAGTTTTCACCTTTTTCTTATCCAAGGATTCTAGCAATTTTGGAACCCAAGTTTCCATGTTTTCATTTTCATAGACAAAGGTATCTGCATCTTGGATTTTGGCAACTGCCTTGGCAGACGGTTCATACTCATGGGGTTCTGTACCAGCACCGATGAGGAGTTCTACATTAGCAGTATCTCCTGCGACTTGTTTGGTAAATTCGTAGACAGGGTAAAAGGTTGTCACGATATTTAGCTTCCCATCTGCCTGTTTTTGATTGGAACAAGCCACTAAAAACAGGGCACATAGACTAGCTAGTAGTAAGCTCAGTTTTTTCATTTCATTCTCCTATTTGATAAAACGTTTCAGTAGACTGACTAACAAAAAGACAGCTACAAAGATAATGGTGATACTAGCACTGGCAGGGGTTTCTGCATAGTAGGAAATATAGAGACCTGCCACCATTCCCAAAAAGCCAATAGCGCTGGCTAGTAACATAACGGATTTAAAGTTTTTCCCCAGACGAAGGGCAATGCTAGCCGGCAAGACCATAATGGTCGACACCAAAAGGGCTCCTGCAGCTGGAATCATAAGGGCAATGGCCACCCCTGTCACCATGTTAAAGAGGATAGACATGGTACGAACTGGCAAGCCATCTACAAAAGCCGTGTCCTCATCAAAGGTCAGGATATACATTGGTCGCAAGAATAAGAAAGTCAAGAGTAAAACGACCGCCGCAATGGCAAAGAGGAATAGCACCTGCTCCTGGCTAATGGTTACAATCGAACCAAAGAGATATTGGTCCAAACTCATGGAACTCGAACTTTTCCCCTTACTCATGACAATCAGAGACACTGCAAGTCCTGTTGACATGAGGATGGCTGTCCCGATTTCCATAAAGTTCTTATAGACTGTCCGGAGATACTCTAGAAAGACCGCTGCGATCAAGACAATAGCAATGGTTGAAATAGTTGGAGAAATTCCCAAAACCAGACCAAAGGCTACCCCTGACAGAGAAACGTGACTGAGGGTATCACTCATGAGACTCTGACGACGTAAGATAAGGAAGGTCCCAAGAACTGGAGAAAAGAGACTCATGGCAATGACCGCCAAGAAGGCACGCTGCATGAAGTCATAAGATAACAAACTAAGCATGGTCCACCTCCTGGTCGCTTTCGTGAACGTTAAAACAACGCCATGGCGAATCTTGGTTACGAACCAGATGGATATTGCGATCCGCATAGTCCTTGACTTCCTCAGGGTCATGGGTAATCATCAAAACAGCCTTGCCATGATGATGAGCACTATGGTGCATGAGTTCGTAAAATTCATTTTTGCTTCCTGCATCCATCCCTGTCGTCGGCTCATCCAAGACGAAGATATCTGGGTCAGAAGCAAACATCCGAGCAATCACTGCTCGTTGCTTTTGCCCTCCCGAGAGGGACCCAATTCGTTTGTCACGGTGTTCCCACATACCAACCGAGTCTAGACTAGCCTTGATATGCTCCTCATCATGGGCATTCAAACGACGGAACCAGCCCTTTCGCGGATAACGACCCGACTTGACAAATTCATAAACCGTACTTGGAAAACCAGCATTAAAACTGGCAATCTGCTGGGGAAGATAAGCGATCCTAAGCTTTTTCCCATGAGTGTTTGTCTTTGAGATGGTTACCTTACCAAATCTTGGTTGCAAGATGCCTAGACTTGCCTTAATCAGCGTCGTCTTGGCAGCTCCATTTTCACCAGTCAGGGTGACAAACTCCCCACTATCAACACTGTAGTTGATATGTTCGAGGACAGGTTCCTTGTCATAATAGAAAGACAAGTCCTCTACTGTAATATACCGCATTATTTGATTTCTCCTACTAAAGCAGTTAAAAACCGCTGGATAACTTCTTGTTCATTTGGAGTAAACTGACTTGCCACTTGTTCATAGGCTAAGAGCGTGTGTTCATGATGATGGTGGTGTTCCTCTGCCACTGGTCGAGCCAGCTCTGTCAGTTGATAAAAGATCACACGCGCATCTTTGGGATCTCTGGATGTCTCTAACATACCCTCTTTGACCAAAGATTTGATAGCCTTGGTCACTGCCGCCTGACTGACATTAAGGCGACGGGCCAACTCCGAGTTGGTTAGGGATTCTTCTGACAAGAGCATGAGGATGTGTTCCTGAGTATTGGTCAAGGCAACGTCACTCGTGCAATGCCCGATTAGAATTTCATGCTGGTTCTCAGATCTCAAGATCACCTCGTTTAAAAAGTTATCGATTTCCTGCGCAAGCTGTCTCATGTGTTACTCCTTCCCTAGCTATCTTTTTCGTAAAAAAACATAGATAGCCACCGATTCTTTACTGGTTAATTATATCATAAACCAAAAAAGAGTCAAGGGAAAAAGGCGTAAAAACGTTTCCCTAGACTCTTCTAGATATGAAATTTAACCTATTTTTGCTTTGGTTTTCGGCTCGATAAGATACCTGCCAGACCAGCTACCATTCCCATCAAGAGCAAGAAGATGGATTGTTCACTTCCTGTATTTGGGAGAGCTTTTTCTGAGACAACCGCCTTCTTGCTAAATTGACCTGCCACCTCATAAGTAAGTGGTACATTTGTAGTCGCATCGTTAGCAGCCGCATTCGTTTGAGGCGTTTCTACTGGTAGACTAAAAGTTGTAGAATCCACAGAAATCGTCCGTGAGTTCGGATTGATCTTTTCATACTGGGTCAAATCAGCGGTTTTAAGATACTCTTCAAAGGCTGCATCCATAGAAGGACCTTCTTCTCGCGCACCACCTAACATAGTGTAACCATCACCACCTGCAGCTAGGAAATCATTGGTTGCAAGATAGTAAGTTTTTGCAAGGTCTAGAAGATCATAACGACCAGTCGTGCGGTTTTTGACCTGGATGGCCAAGACACGTTTACCTGATGGTAGGTTGGTATCATAGTAGACCTTCACACCTGAAACTTGCAAGAAACCACCACTTGGTTCTAACAATGGTTGTCCGTTCTCATCCAAGACCTTCTTGCCATCTTTATCGACCTGCAAGATAGATCCGAGTGACTTTTCAAACATATCCAAGACTTGTTGCCCAGTCACTTGGATTTGTGAGATGGTATTTCCAAACGGAAGAACGGCAATGACATTTCCTTTAGTAATTGGTTTGCCTTTTGCAATGGTTTCACGCAAGCCACCACCATTTGTCACAGCGATGTCTGTCGGATGGCTAAATCCTGTTTGACCATACTGATAGAGCGAGTCCGCTACGACGTTTCCGAGGTTAGTTTCACGAACCCGAACATTTTCACGATCTCCGTTGAGTTCTACAGGGCTGTTTGAAACGACTTCAACAGCATTTTCAGCATCGTATTTTTGTTTAATGTCTTTGACTAGTTTTTCAACTGTTGGATTGGCTGGTAATTTTTTAGCATCAGCAGCCGGAATCTGAGTTGGATTGCCCAAAAGCTGACGTGATTTGTAGGTGATTTTCCCTACATTATGAAGGTAACTCCCTGTTTGGTTATAGGTAACATTGTCTCCATAGGTCGTTGATTCTACTGTATGAGAGTGACCGTCGATTACTGTTACGCGTTTCCCTTTCAAACGAGGATTTTTAGACAAGGCTTCTGCCAAAGTTGAACCACGCCATTCGACTGGGGTTGTGGTATCTACACCCAAGTGAGCGAGCACAACATAGTGTTTGTAGTCCTTACCTTCTGCACGAGCCTTGGCTTGAACTTCTTCGATGACCTTATTGACTTCAGAGATTGGATCTGTAAAAGTTACCCCTTTGACATTTTTAGGGTGAGTTTTGGTTGCTGTTTCAGGTGTTGTCACGCCGATTACAACAAATTCATCACCTTCCACAGTCTTATCTTTATCAACGATTGTAGAAGCTTCAAAAAGACGAGCTCCATTGACATAGGTATTTGAGCTAAGTAATGGGAATTTCAAGATTTCCTTGTATTTTTTAACTTCATCAAGACCAAAGTCAAACTCATGGTTTCCTACTGCCATGGCATCATACTGCATCTGATTAAGAATTTCAGCACGCGCTTCACCCTTAGTAGAGTTGGAAATCGGTAAACCTTGAAAAGCGTCTCCCGCATCAACTACCAGAGTATTTTGATTTGACTTCGCACGCTCCTGTTCAATGACAGTCGCTAACTTGGCATCTCCAATTACTCCCTTTTCCTCTACAATACGACCATGGACATCATTGGTGTGTAAGATAACGGTGTCCTTTTCTTCGCTTTTGGTAGATTCAGCAGGAGCTGACGGAGTTTCTGCAGGTACAACCGCTTCTGAAGTTGCCGAAGTTTCCGGTACCGCAGGGCTCTCAACAGGAGCTGGAGTCGCCGACGTAGCTGGAGTCGCTACAACAGCTGAACTTTCTGCAGGAGTTGTTGCTTCTTCAGCATAGACTTGTCCAGCTAAGAAGGCTGGAGCTAACAGGGCTGTCGATAAGACAGGTAACAAAGAACGTTTGTTCATTTTAAAATCCCTTTCTTTTCTTTTTCTCTTTTATATTATACGCTATTTCTAAAAATTTTGAAACTTTTGACCTATTTTCATCTTAAATATTCGCCATTTAAACAAAAAAGCTTGGGTTTAAATCCCAAACCTTTAGACCATTTTATTTGAAATCTTTGATGTTCCCATCATAGGTCGCCCAGTCCTTGCTAAAGAAGCGGTCATTCATCTTGTAGTCTGGAGCTGGTTTCGGATCCGTCAAGAAAGGATTGACAACCTTATCAAAAGCCAGCCAACCTAACCATCCTAGATGAATGGTGTCCTTAACAAAATAAGGGTCCCCTCCATTTTTTGAAAAATCAGCAATATTGGTAAAACCCTGACTTTCTAATTGGTAACGAATTTTCTCCACTGCATGTTGATACATCTCTTCGCTGAGCCCTGTGTACTCCATCCACTTCTTGTTAACCGGCTGAATGACAAAGAGCACATTGACATTCGACTTAGCAAATTGATTGAGGACCAGCTGCAAATCATTGTATTCAGAGGACTTGAGGAAGTTGTAATTTTTTTGATACCCTTCCCATTTTTTTAAATCCTTTTGAATCTCTCTCGTATAGAAATGATTTTCCATCCCCATATCGTTATTGGTCGTATTTGCTTCTGCGTCCTTACGAACAATTTTTTCTAACTCATCATAAGAAAATTGATCCGGAAGATCTTTTAAATAGTTCTCCACGTGTTCCTTGTACTTGAGTTGTCCTCGAATGGAGAATTGTCCAAAGAGAGCGGATTGTTTTTCGTTGAATCGCGCAAAAATATCAATAGCAACCTGATCAACATCTGATAATTCTTCACCCTTTGACAGTTTTTGAACAATGCCTTTCAATGCAACATTAGGATTCTGCTTTAACAATCGAATAGCCGCATGCTTTGCAGCAATGTCACCAGATTGATTTCCCAAAAAAGCTGTTAATTGGTCACTGTTAAAAAATCTCTGAAACGCTGCGGGTTCATAATCTGTCTCCGTAAACCACTGAGGCGAAATCACAAATACAGCCTGCTTATTCTCTATTTCTGGCAAAATTTGCTGTAGACCAAAATATTGATTGAGAGAGGCTGCTCCTGCTTGACCTAGAAAGTAAGGACGATAGGGACGATGGTATTTTTCTGCTAAAACAGCTGGATGGACACTATCAAATCGAATCCATTCACTGGACCCTAGAAAAGGAATAAAACGCATATTTGGATCCGTAAGAGCCCTTACTTTTTGGCTTCTCTCTTTAAAACTCTCTGCACTAACAGAAGCCGCCGAGTATTTCTCCTCCGTCAGATTATGGCTTGTTGTACCTGGATAAAAAAAGATGAGTAGAAGAACCAAAAATCCAGCAATGAAGATAGGCCCGAAGATCAGCCACAAGCGTTTAAGCATTCTTCAACTCCGTAATACCTTCTACGATTTTATTAGCCGTATTCCAGTCATCACGACCGAACTCCGTCACTGGAACACGAATGTCAAAACGGTTTTCAATCTCCACAATCAATTCAACCGTTCCCATGCTATCCAAGACACCGGCATCAAAAAGATCTTCATCCATCATGTCAGAAACATCTTCCATAAACAACTCATCAATAATTTCAATAACTTCTGATTTGATATCCATTTTTTATATCCTTTTATTTTTTAAACCATAAATCATTCAAAAATCCAGAAAAGATTAAGAATGAAACCATCACGACATGGAAGGTGACAACCATGCCAAGCAACTGAATCCAGCGATTCTCAGGTAAGGAACCCTTTCCAGCTTTTTTCCGTTCTTTATTGAGCGCTTTTTTCTTACGAACCCAAGCATCATTGATGACCAGCCCAATCCCATGAAAAAGTCCATAGGCGATGTAGTACCAGGTCACACCATGCCAAAATCCCATAATCAGCATATTGAGAATATAGGCTACACTTGAAGTGACATTGCGATTTTTAAAGACCTTCTTTCTGGTCAACACCATGACCATCCGCATAAAGACAAAGTCACGGAACCAGAAAGACAGACTCATGTGCCAGCGATTCCAAAACTCTTTTAAATCCCTTGACAAAAAGGGCTTGTTAAAGTTGATAGGACTATGAATACCCATCAAGTTTGAAATGGCTAAGGCAAACATAGAGTAGCCCGCAAAGTCAAAAAAGAGCTCCAGACCAAAGGTGTACATGACCGCTAAAGCGTAGAGGTTAAAGAAACCACCTGTCTGCAAGGCCAAATTTTTCAGCGGAGGCAATAATGTCTCTCCTAAAATGTGAGCCAAGATAAACTTGTAGAGGAAGCCAAGCATGATATATTTGACAGCCTCTTCTAGCATGTCCATCAACTCATCCCGTTCAGGAATGGTCTCGTAATTTTCATTGAAGCGTTTGAAACGATCAATAGGACCACTTGAGAAAGTCGGCATAAAGAGAAGAAAACGTAAGAATTGCCAAATCGTTAACTCCTTGATGACACCGTCTCTCAACTCAACGATAACCCCAACTGCACGAAAGGTCAAGTAAGAAATCCCTAAAAATCCAAACAAAGATTGAGGTCCATGAATAGCAGGAGATACTTTCACAAAGACGATTGGCAATAGGGATAGAAAGCTAACCAGGTAAAATATCCATTTACTATCCCGTTGTTTCCTGTACCTTTTGTAGAAAGATACAAGAAGTACTTGCCAGATAACATAAAGGATCAAAGCGCTTATTTGATTCGTCTTTCCACCGACCAACATGGTGAGGATAAAGAAGAGACTAACAAACACCTCGTACAAGGCAAAACGTTTCTTGAAAAAAAGACCAATAAAGATAGGTAAAGTCGCAGCAATTACGTATAAAAAGTACTGAAGATCACCATAAGGTTCCAAATGAGGTAGCTGTTTATAAAGCTCCATCATTGGCTGTTTACCTCATTGATCAAGCCCTTGATGTCAATTTTACCATTAGGCGTTAGTGGTAAACTATCTCGATAAAGAAACTTAGACGGCATCATATAGGACATCATGATATCTGCTAGGTCTTCCTTGATAGCCTTGGTAATATCGATATCACGCTCAAACTGCTGACGGACACCGTCTTTTAGGATGACATAGGCCAGTAGATTTTGTACCTTGTGGTCCTTGTTATAACGTGGGACAGCAACAGCCGACTCGATAAAGCGAGACTTGTTGAGGTTTTGAGAGACATCTTCCAGCTCAATGCGATAACCATTAAACTTAATCTGGAAATCCATGCGTCCACCATAGAGAAGCAATCCCTCATCTGTCATGGTTCCTACATCCCCTGTGTGGTAGGCTGGAAGACCTTCGAACTCAAAGAAAGCTTCTGCCGTTTTTTCAGGATTATCCATATAGCCTTTTGAAACAGCTGGCCCTGAAACAATGATTTCTCCTTGCTCACCATTTGGAACTTTCTTACCTTCCTCATCAATGATAAAGGTCGGAGAATCGGCCTTGGTATAGCCGATTGGCAGGCGTTTGAGAGTCGTCAACATCTCATCAGTGACGGCAACTGCTGACAAAGCTACTGTCGCTTCTGTTGGACCATAGGCATTGATAATACGAGCATCTGGGAATCGCTCGCGCAGTTTTTGAGCAGTTTTGACCGTCAATTCTTCACCATCAAAGTAGAAATGCGTGATGCCAGGCATTTTCTCGCTGTTAAAGTCTTCTGACAACATGGCCATATCTGCAAAAGAAGGCGTTGAGGTCCAGATAGCGATTGGCAATGCAAAGATGATCGCAAAGAGTTGCTTAAAGTCCTGAGTAATGGCTGAAGGAAGAGCGAAAAGCGTGCCACCCAGTGCCAAGGTTGGCGCCCAATACATGACAGATAGGTCAAAAGAATAAGGGGGCTGAGCCAGCATTTGCGGACGACTTGGCGTCGCAAATTCCTTATCTGTAATCATCCAGTTGGTAAAGCTGAGGAGATTATCATGGGAGATCTGCACTCCCTTAGGCTTACCAGTCGTACCAGAAGTAAAGATGATGTAGTAGTTGTCATCTCCCTTGACTGGATGGGTCATCTCGTAGCTGGAAGCTTGAGCAAAAGCTTCATGGACTTGCTTTAAATTCAGCATCGGTGTGCTAGTTTGCTCTAATGGAAAATCTGAGATAGCAATAATCAAGCTTGGCTCTGCAACTTCTACGATAGCAGAAACTCGTTCCAAGGCCGAATGGCTATCAATTGGGATATAGGCGTGACCTGACTTAGTTAGCGCTACAAAGGTAGCCAACATCTCATATTCCTGACCACCAAAAACGACGACTGGAGATTTATCAGGCAAGCCTAGTTGGTCGATAGCTGCAGCCAAACTATCCGAATCAGCCTTCAGTTCACCATAAGTATGTTCTTGACCTAAAACATTGTAGACAGGATATGTTGGTTGCGTTTGAGCAAAGTGCTCAATCGTTTCAATCATATCTTTTATCGGTTTATTAGACACTGTTCCTCTTCTCCTTTAAACTAGAACTCATTATAAATAAAGGTGCCTTGGCTCTGACCAAGGTAACTAAAAAAATAAAGCAAACCAAGCAAGATTACAAAATATAGAGCCGTCCGGCCTAAGAATACATGTAAATTTCGTTGTTTTTTCATAAGCTATCCATTAATATATTGTTTCTATTAACTATCAGTATGTATTGTTAGCATCTTATCTTCCTAACATTTTACCACTTTATCAACCTTTTTTTCAACTGTTTACCATAACTTAAAAATTGGTTTTAGCTTATTTTAAGATAAGTTAAAATATTAATGTTTTGGCCATCAAAAAAGAGCCTGAGATTTCCATCTCAAACTCTGTTGCCAATAACTCTTTTATCTTAGAAAAGTGAAAATACGAGAACTGCTAGGGCCGCACCAACAATAGGTCCTACAACAGGAATCCAAGCATAAGACCAGTCTCCATCTCCCTTATTTGGAATTGGAAGAATGCTGTGCATGATACGAGGTCCAAGGTCACGAGCTGGGTTCAAGGCATAACCCGTTGTCCCACCTAGTGAAAGACCGATACCGACAATCAAGGTCCCCACTGCAAAGGTCCCTAAACCGGCTTGAAGGTCATAGAGTCCCAAGGCAAAGATTGTCAAGAGCAAAACAAAAGTTCCAAGGATTTCGCTAACCAAGTTCGATACTGTGTTCTTGATTGCTGGTCCAGTACTAAATGTCGCTAGGATATTGCCTGCGTTTTCTTCCGCCTCATAGTGTGGTTTGAATTGCAACCAAACCAGAATCTGAGCCACCATCGCTCCTGCGAATTGGGCTAGGATATAAGGGAAAACAGAAGCCCAAGAGAGCGTTCCTTTTAAGGCCATAGCAAACGTCACAGCTGGATTTAGGTGGGCTGGGCTGAGCGTGCCAGATACAAAGGCTGCAACAGCTACAGCAATTCCCCATCCCATAGTAATCACAATCCATCCTGAATTGTTGCTCTTGGTTTTGGGAAGAACCACACCTGCTACAACTCCATTTCCTAGGAGGATAAGGATTAAGGTCCCCAAAAATTCTCCAAATAATTCTTTCATCATATCTTTGTCTCCATTTAAAAGAAGGGGTGGGCGACAAGGAATGCTGCCCTCCACCTCTTTTCCTTTTTTAATTTTTTAGTTCTGCCAAATCGTTTTGAGCAAGAGCTGCTTCAACATCCGCACGGTAGGCTGCTTTTTCTTCTTCGGTCCAATCATAGAATCGTCCCATTTCATCCAGAACTGGCTCAACGATGCTATCCAAACTATCACGCATAAAGAGCATGTGGTTGGTACGACGAAGGAGGAAGTCAACTGGGCTCAGAGCCAACTCATTGCGCATTGCATAGTGAAGGGACAAGGTATCTGCCAAGCTGAGTCCTGGCGCTTGTTCCAAGCTGTGAGCAAGGGCAAAGACTTTCGGTGCATTTGAACCGTAAAGATTTGCGAGATACTGGGCTTCCTTGCTATCCAAACCACGTGACACTCCAAGTTGAGCAAAGGCTTCAATTTCTGAGTCCACATTTGCTGGGTTCAATTCTCCACCTGAAACAGGATAAGTCTTAGAGTTGATCAGTTTAAAGCTACGGTCAAATTCGGCTTTGAGGATGTCAACCACGCGCTCCATAGCTCCTTCAGCCATCTTACGGTAGTCTGTGATTTTACCACCAGCAAGGGTTAAAAGACCATTATCATCACGATCCAAACTCGAACCACGTGAAACTGCAGATGGGTCCAAATGTTTCTCAGATGTGCTACTTTCAAGCTTGCTAACAGCAGATTCAACATCTTCACGCGTTTTTTCTTTCGAGAGATAAGCTTCGACAGTCGCAATCAAGCTATTGAAGCTCTCATCACTAATGGTTCCATTATTTCCGCCATTATAGTCAGAGGCACTGTTGCCAGCAATCAATGGACGAAGACCAGCCCAGCTGCTTTCGATATCATCAATGGTAATGTTTGCTTCTGGGAAGCGGTTGTTTACAATGCCAAGCAGATAATCTACATCTTCCTGCGTCACTTTTGGATGTTCCAAATCACCTGTGTAGTCTGTATCCGTTGTACCAAAGTAAGTCTTGTTTTCACGTGGGAGAACAAAGACCATACGCCCGTCTCCCAAACCTGTGTCAAAGTAAACCGGCTGTGACACCTTGATCTTGCTTGAATCCACTACCAAGTGAACTCCCTTAGTTGGACGCATTTGTGAGAATTGGGTTCCCTTATTTGACAAATTACGTACCTTGTCGCTCCAAGGACCTGTTGTGTTAATCACCAGACGAGCCTTAATTTCAAAGACTTGGTCTGTTAACAAATCACGAGCTACAATACCTGTAATCTTGCCACTCTCGTCAAAGAGGAAGCCTTCTGCCTTAACATGGTTGGCAATGAGAGCACCGTCTTGGTTGGCACGTTTGATGTTTTCAATCACGAGACGCGCATCGTTGTTACGGAAGTCAAGATAAACCCCACCTCCTACCAAACCTTCTTTCTTCAAGTTTGGCTGGCGTTCCAAGACTTCTTCCTTGCTCAAGACCTTGTTAGCAGCTGGCGTATTGTTAACACCTGCCAAAAGGTCATACAAGTCCATGGCTACTTTGAGACGGAAGAGGCTAAAGGTCGCTCCATCCTCATCGTAAACTGGCAAGAGCATTGGATCTGGTTTTGGAATGTGTGGAGCGATTTGTTGAACCACCGCGCGCTCAGAAACTGTATCTGACACCACTTCCACGTCAAATTGTTTGAGGTAACGCAGACCTCCGTGGACCAATTTTGTTGAACGGCTAGATGTTCCTTCTGCGAAGTCCTGCATTTCAATCAAACCAGTGTCAAGACCACTGGCTGCCGCCTGCAAAGCTACACCAGCTCCTGTAATCCCACCACCAATAATCAGGAGGTCCAGGGTGCGTTCCTGCATTTTTTTAATTGATAATTCACGTGTTTTCTTTGAAAATTCCATATTTACACACTTTCTAACTGAGTCGCTTTATTCTTCCAGTATTAGTCATCGATTTCCGCAAAGACTTGCGTTGCTTTCACAGCCTTCTTCCAGCCCTTATAAAGTTGTTCCTTACGAGATTCGTTCATCGATGGTTCGAAGAGTTCTCCTGTCTCATTCAAGAGTTTCAACTCATCCAAGTCCTTCCAGTAACCCACTGACAATCCTGCCAGGAAGGCTGCACCTAGGGCAGTTGTTTCCAAGTTTTTAGCACGGGCAATATCGATTCCCAAAATGTCAGCCTGGAACTGCATGAGGAAGTTGTTCATGGCTGCACCACCATCCACCTTCAAGACCTGGATAGCTGTCTGCGCATCCACTTGCATGGTGTCAATGATGTCACGTACTTGATAAGCGATAGATTGCAAGGTTGCCTTGATAAAGTCTTCTTTGCTTGTTCCACGAGTTAAGCCAAAGACCGAACCACGAGCATTTTGGTTCCAATATGGAGCACCTAGACCTGTAAAGGCAGGTACGACATAAACTTCGTCATTGTTGTGAGAATTGAGAGCATATTTTTCAGACTCTGGTGAATTTTCAACCATGCGAAGTCCATCACGAAGCCACTGAATGGCACTTCCTGCGATGAAGATAGAACCTTCCAAGGCATAGTAAACCTTGCCGTTGATTCCGTAACCAATCGTTGTCAAGAGGTTATTTTCAGACAACTGCATTTCTTCACCAGTATTCATGATGATGAAGGAACCAGTTCCATAAGTATTCTTGACCATACCAGGTTCAAAGGCCAACTGACCGAAGAGGGCTGCCTGTTGGTCCCCAGCCATACCTGAAATTGGCACTTCCCCACCGTAGAAATGGAATGGAGCAGTCTTGCCATAGATTTCAGAGTTAGAACGAACTTCTGGAAGCATAGCCTTCGGAATGTTGAGGATTTCTAAAATCTCATCATCCCATTTAAGATCCTTGATGTTATAGAGCATGGTACGGGCTGCATTTGAGTAGTCGGTCACGTGAGCTGCACCGTCAGTCAATTTCCAAACTAACCAAGTATCGATAGTACCAAAGAGTAATTCTCCTTTTTCTGCTCGCTCTTGAGCGCCTTCTACATGGTCCAATATCCAACGAACCTTGGTAGCTGAGAAGTAAGCATCGATAATCAAACCAGTCTTTTCATGGAATTTTTCCACATAACCTTGGCTTTTTAGTTGTTCAGCCAGGGGAGCAGTTTGACGTGATTGCCAAACGATCGCATTATAGATAGGGAGCCCTGTTTTCTTATCCCAGACGACAGTTGTTTCACGCTGGTTGGTAATCCCGATGGCCTCGATTTGACTTGGTTTCACACCACTTTCGATGAAAGCACCCGCGATAACTGACTGAACAGAGTTCCAAATTTCATTGGCATTGTGCTCAACCCAACCTGCTTGAGGGAAAATCTGAGTGAACTCTTTTTGACTAGAGCTGACCTTTTCTCCTTTTTTGTTAAAAATGATGGCACGAGAACTAGTAGTTCCTTGGTCAATAGCCATGATGTATTTTTCTTGTGACATGTGCTGTCCTCCTGATAAAATCTTGAGGGGGTTCCTCTTTACAGTAACTAGTATACAAAATAAAGCGCTTTCTTGTTTATCAATTTTTTTAAAATTTTAAAAAAATGTGAGGAGATTGTGCGAATTTCACAAAAAAGACCTGAAAATTCAGGCCTTTTAAGCAAAGAGCATCTGACGAATCTTCGCCAAATCCTCCATATCCAAATCATTTTTTAAATAATAAACCGGAGTCTGTTCTTTCTTATGAATCGGGTTGTTGGTAATTAACAAATCATAATGTCGACTGGGGTCATAGGCTTCAATAGTAATGAAACGATTGTATTCCAAATACCGTTTCAAAAGGGCAGCCATCCTAGAAAAGACAAGGAAACCAGATGTCAAATCTAAACCAATCCTCATATGTTGGCCACCATTTTCTGCCATATACTCTATCAACTGGAGCCATTCCCAGAGAATTTTCTTATCCAAATCCGTCCCCTGTTGAAAGGTAGGCAAAATATGAAAAATTCTCTCTGCAGTTCCTCTAAAATCATGTTCCATCAGCAAATAGGGATGGCGATTCTCTGTCTGGTATCTGTACTGATCTTGTAAAATATAGCCCTTGTAGAGATAAACTTGACCACAAAGCTGACTGAGTTCATAGGTGACATGGTCCTCTGTGTAGTCCCCCAGCAGCTCCTCCTTCTTCATCTCTTGAATCAATTGCGTCAGCAAATCGGCTAATTGCCCTCCAAAACCAAGGATATACTCCATAGTATGAAGGGGCAAAATACGATGGGAAAGGAGAAATGAAAAGAATACCATCATCTCACCATCCTCAGTTCCTAGAGGGATATGTTGCCCAGCAAAAAAGGACGGAGCCTTTCTCAGCAAACGAAGGTAGAAAATATTGTCAAAATACCCTCGCATTTTTTCTTCTATAACCTGAAATTGACAGGCGTTAACCCGAAGGCGCTGTTGACTGATGTGAGTCCATAGAACCAAGTCCAATTTCTGACCTGAAGACAAGCTAGCACCGCAGATTTCTTCTAGGGTAGCAATCTCTTGTTTTCTCTCAGCTTTCTGCATGTGACCTTCCCACTCCTGACTGGACCAAATCTTGCGAAAAAGGCAGAAATAGAAATAGCGAATCTGATGCTCTGGACCTCGCCAACGGCCATTTTGGATGGATAAGTCAAACTCTGACAAAATCTGATTTAGACTAGCTAAGTGGCGACCAAGCGTGGCCTCGCTAATCATCAATTCTTGAGCCAGTTGATGGGCTAGGAACTGTTGGTGATAGAGAAGGTAAACCAAAATTTGGTACTTAATGGCATTGTCTAAAAACAAGCTCCGAATCTCTCTTCCCTTGGTATCTGCACTAATCGACAAACGCAGATTTTCATCTTCCAAGTGAATGGTCAGCTCTAGCCCTCTTTCCAAGGCATTTTCGTTAATCAGAGAAATGTACTTGGTTAAGGTCGCCTTTGAAAAACCTGTTTCTTCCATGGCTTTCTTGACTGTTGTCTGCGAATCTTGTAATAGAAAGGAAAGGACTAAAAATTGACCAGATTCTGCTTTTTCCATCAAATCGCCTAAATACATTTGTTACCCCTTTCATTCTCTCCTACAAGCATAGCATAAATCTTTCAAATGCTGAAATAATCTGTTTCTCATTTTATTTTAAGGTTGATTTCCTCGTCATTATTCCACAGAAACAGCAAACACACAACTCCCCCTTTGGGCATTTTTATGCTAAAATAGTAGCTATGGATAAAATTATTAAAACAATATCAGAAAGCGGAGCCTTTCGTGCTTTTGTCCTTGATAGCACTGAAACCGTCCGCACTGCTCAAGAAAAACATCAAACTCAAGCCAGTTCAACTGTCGCACTTGGTCGCACCCTTATCGCTAGCCAAATTCTCGCAGCCAATGAAAAAGGAAATACCAAACTAACAGTTAAAGTTCTTGGAACAAGCTCTCTCGGTGCCATCATCACGGTCGCAGATACCAAGGGAAACGTCAAAGGCTACGTTCAAAATCCAGGTGTTGACATCAAAAAGACTGCAACTGGAGAAGTCCTCGTTGGACCTTTTGTCGGAAACGGTCAATTTCTAGTGATTACAGACTATGGCACTGGAAATCCCTATAATTCCATGACGCCTCTTATCTCTGGAGAAATCGGTGAAGATCTAGCTTTCTATCTTACAGAAAGTCAACAAACGCCTTCAGCAGTTGGCCTCAATGTTCTTTTAGACAAAGACGACAAGGTCGAAGTTGCAGGTGGTTTTCTTCTCCAAGTTTTGCCAGGAGCCAAGGAAGAGGAAATTGCTCGCTTTGAGAAACGCATCCAAGAAATGCCAGCCATCTCAACACTTCTGGAAAGCGACGACCATATCGAATCACTCCTCAAAGCTATCTACGGTGACGAATCCTACAAACGCCTATCTGAAGAAGAAATCCGTTTCCAATGTGACTGCAGCAAAGATCGCTTTTTGGACGCTCTTGCCAGCCTTCCAACTTCAGACCTAGAGGAAATGAAAGAGGAAGACCACGGAGCAGAAATTACTTGTCAATTCTGCCAAACAACTTATAACTTTGATGAAAACGACCTGGAGGAACTCATTCGTGACAAATCTTAATACACCTTTTATGATTGGCAATGTTGAGATTCCCAATCGTACTGTTTTAGCACCCATGGCTGGCGTGACAAACTCAGCCTTTCGTACCATCGCAAAAGAGCTCGGAGCGGGGCTCGTTGTGATGGAAATGGTCTCTGACAAGGGAATCCAATACAACAATGAAAAAACCCTGCATATGCTTCATATCGATGAAGGAGAGAACCCTGTTTCTATCCAACTTTTTGGTAGCGATGAAGATAGCCTAGCACGCGCAGCAGAATTCATCCAAGAAAATACTAAGACCGATATCGTCGATATCAACATGGGCTGCCCAGTTAACAAAATCGTGAAAAACGAAGCTGGCGCTATGTGGCTCAAGGACCCAGATAAGATCTACTCTATTATCAACAAGGTCCAATCTGTCCTTGATATCCCCCTCACCGTCAAAATGCGCACTGGCTGGTCTGACCCATCCCTAGCCGTGGAGAATGCTCTCGCAGCTGAGGCAGCCGGTGTCTCTGCCCTCGCCATGCATGGCCGTACACGTGAGCAAATGTATACTGGTCATGCCGACCTTGAGACCCTTCACAAGGTTGCTCAAGCTTTGACCAAGATTCCCTTCATCGCAAACGGTGATATCCGTACTGTCCAAGAAGCCAAGCAACGCATAGAAGAAGTCGGTGCTGACGCAGTCATGATTGGCCGTGCTGCCATGGGAAATCCCTATCTCTTCAATCAAATCAACCACTACTTTGAAACAGGAGAAATTCTCCCTGACTTGACATTTGAAGACAAGATGAAAATCGCCTACGAGCACTTGAAACGCTTGATTAACCTCAAAGGAGAAAACGTAGCCGTTCGTGAATTCCGCGGCCTCGCTCCGCACTATCTCCGGGGAACATCTGGTGCTGCCAAACTTCGTGGAGCTATTTCACAAGCTAGCACCCTAGCAGAGATTGAAGCCCTCTTGCAATTAGACAAAGCATAATATACAAAAAACCGTAACTCGCTTGAGTTTACGGTTTTTTTATCCTAGGAAATCCTAGATACCATTATTGAATCAAGGCAACACTCGAAACTTTACCATCCGCACCTGTTGTAATTTGGATGATTTTTCCTCCACCGATTTTGGCATTATACTTGCCATCATCAAGAGTATAAGAGTAGCCTCTGATAGAATAGTTTTCTTTCTTTCCATCTGCAGTTTCTACTGTAAACTGGCCCCCTGATGAAACCGTAATAGTTTCGCCATTTGCTCCCTTCCAGTTGCCTGCAGCTGCTGAGAAATCACCATCGACCATGGTTAAAACACCCTTGTAGCGTTTGTTGTGTTCTGCTTGCTTGTCTTGAAGTTTGCGGTCAGTTGTTGGATCATAGCCTGACTGGTTAGACTGGGCTTGAGAACCTTGCTGGGTTGACGGAGCCTGAGAAGGGGCTGGTTGACTAGGAGTTGCTTGTTCTTGTCTTGATTCAGGGGCTGGTTTCGCTTGTGACTGATCTGCTGTTGTAGAAGACTGACCTGAAGATGCCTGAGCCTTTTCAGATGAAGCTGAGCTTGAAGATTTTTGAGTCTTGCTTTCTTTGTTAGAAGAAGCTGCTTTAGAACTTGATGATTGGCTTGTCTTTGCAGAGCTGCTGGTTTGAGTGGTTTCGTTTTTATTTCCACAAGCTCCCAGTAGCAAGGTAGAAGCCAATACAGTCGCTGCCATCAATTTGATATAGGTTTTCTTTTTCATTTTTCTACTCCTTTGTAACATTATTGAAATGTTAAGAAATCTTTTTGTAATATAATTGTAACATTGGACTTTGAATCTGTCAACTATTTAGAGAAACTATTTTAAAAATTATTCTCTCTACTATCTCTATTCGTAATCGAAACGAAAAAATAGGAAAATTTCCTAGATTAGAGTCCTATTTTTTGCACCTCTCCTATGTAGTCGCTTGCATTGTGTTAGACAAAGGAATATAATAACATTGAAATAGAATACAGGAGGTATGCTCTTATGCTAAATAAGTATTACAAGTATCTTCCTTGGTTGATTTTGGGAGCTATTGGCTCTTATCAATCAGCCACTTACTATGCGCGAACTGCATTTGATGTCTTCTATCTGACTGCAATCTTTATGATTGTCTACATCGCTTTGTTATTTTTGCATGAGAACTATCTCAAGTATCGATACAAAGACTTCTTTACTCACATATTGAGTAATCCTAAGAAAGATAGCCATCCCTAATACAGTCGCAATAGAAAGCCATCTCATGATGGTAGATAAAGAGGTCGGGATTTTGGTCCCGACCTCTTTATTTCAATCGATAGGTTTTCCTTGGTTTCTTTTTGGGTACTCGTTTGAGTCCGACTTCTTCTACATATTCGCCGTATTTTACGAGAAAGTTATTGCTGACGATGGGGCGACCGGGATTGATGAGATTGACTAGTTCGGTTCCTTCGTAGACAGTGAACTCCTCCTCCAGCAGATAAAGGAAAGTCGGATTCCAGTCGAGACGGCCTTGGATTCGTTTGATGGATTCTTGGATAATGGCATAATGGTCAAAGGCGAAGGCTCTCTCGTCCAGCTCGACTCCCTCAAGGTAGCATTTACCTGTCTGGAAATCAACATCTACAAAAACCACATCCTTGGCATCGTCACCTGCCTGAACGAGGTCTAAGGCACGACTAGGTAGGTACACTAAGTGGGCAATGGTCACTGTCCAGCCCCGTGGATCACGACCGGGGGTCGATACCGTCATCAATTGCTCGATTTTCTCCAAAGGTAGATCGAGATTGACTTCTTCTCTCACCTCGCGCTGACAGGCATGTGCAGCATCTTCTCCCTTGTCCATAAAGCCTCCGACTAAGGCTAAACAGTTCTGATAAGGGTGGGCCTTGCGACGGATCAGCAGAAGCTTGATCTTTCCTTCGACAAAGCAGTAGGCTACCATATCCACTGTCACACTTGGTTTTTCATATTGAGGGAGTTCCTGCTTGTAGTACCAGTCTAAAAACTCCTCCTGACTGGCATGGATTTCATAATATTCTTTTTCCGTCATCCCGGCTGGAATCTTTATGTCTGCCATCTTATGCCTCCTTTCGAACTGCCTTAGTCCATTGGTACCAACCCACTAGACTGTTGAGTGTGTAAACCCAGTACATCCCTTGGATGTGGATATTTTCACCCCACCAGAGGTAGATACTAAAGAGATTGGTTGCAATCCAGAAAATCCATTGCTCACGGTAGAGACGTGTCATCAAGAGCTGACCAACACCATTGGTCGCATCGGTAACACTATCACGGAAAGGGCGAGCGCTATTGATACTTTGGTAAGCCAAGCCCATACCAATCCAGATAATGGCGGTCAAGGCTAAGTACTTGAGCCAGTCAAGAACAGATAATTTCTTAGCTTCAAAGTGGGATTCTTCTGGTTTTCCTTGGTCGTTGATACGATTGGACAACCAAGCATAGAGACCAATCGGCTGCATGACAAAGAAGTAAACGGTCGTCAAGACTTCGCCATAAAAAGTCGCATTCATAGCCAAGATCAAGTAGATTGCCGAGTTAATGGCCCCAAAGAGATAATTGCTTGCACGCCCTTCTGCTACCAAAATAACACAGACAATCCCAGTCCAGGATGCAAATAAGCTAAGCCAGTCATGGCTTTCCGTATTTTGTGTAAACTCCAAGATCAAGGGGACACTTGACAGGGCGATGAGATACAACCACTGGAAAAGGCTACGGCCGACAAAGAGATCTTTCCAGAGCAGGTGCATGATCCCTGCAAAACCGATCTTGCGGGCTTCAGCATGGACATTTTTAAAGTTTTCGATAAATTGTGTGATTTTTTTAGTTAGTTTTTTCATATTTTTCTCCTAATCTGCTTGGTAAATGGCATCAATAGCCACTTTTGCTGCTTCATAATTGCCTAGATAATCCTCTGCTAGATAAACTAAAGGAATAGTCGTTAAGTATCTCTCTCTCATCTGATCCAAATGCTGGGAAAAACTGTAGCGAATATGGTCTTCCGCCATGGTCATATCTCTAAATCCGTCATTGACATAGGAACCGACAGGTTGCACGAAGAGAATCAAGTCCCATTTTTCCTTAGCCAAGATTGAAACAAAGAGATTGTCAAAGGTTTCTCCTGATAAGTCCCCTTGGTCCTCAGTCTCCATGTAATAGTCATAGTAGCCCTTGGTTACCAAGGAGTTGGTATCGGCTATCACTAGGCCTCGATTGGCATTGCTATCGATTAACTTGGAGGTCTGGTCATACTGCCCTAAAAGGAGATAATAATAATCCTTTGGGGTCAATTCATCGTCGCGGACATTGTTTTTGATCTGGTACTCACGCGCGTATTCCAGACTAACGGGCGCATCGTAATACCTTGCCAAATCCTTGGCCAGAGTGGTCTTCCCATTGCTAGCACTTCCCATAATCAACACTTTCTTGGTAAACTGACGACGGAAGGGTTGTGCGATGTATTTCCAATATTTGCTTGGATTTTCTCGAATCATAGTCGCTGAGATACCAAACTTTCTTTCTTGCAAAACGGTCTCAAAGCCACGATTAGCTAGTTCTTGCTGGTAGTCTTCTTCTCCCACAAAGAAAGTCAGTTCTTGCTGGGTTTCATCATAGGAAATCTCCGCTAACATCTGGTCCAACCACTCCTGCCAGCCCATAGGGTAACGAGGAAGCTTGGTCTCATCCAACTTGCAGACAGAGGTCAACTCGTCATCACGAAAAGCCTCTCGAATATAGCGAAATCGTTTTTGAAGACTTAAACCTACCTGCTCCCCTCGGTCTCCCTCGTAGCCTGAAACGACTACCCAGACCTGGTCACACTGACGCTTCGCTCGCTGGATCAGATCGATATGTCCCTGATGGAGGGGGGCAAAGGTCCCAAACACCACTGCTGTTTTCTTTTTCATAAACGTTTTACCTTTTTATACTTTTTGATATTTTTATTTTCTATGTTTTTATTATATACTATATTTTTGTTTTGTCAATAGTTTTTTATCATTTTTTATAAAAAAGTAGCAAAAAAAAGAATCAGGATTGCTCCTGACTCTCCATTTTTAAGCAATATCAAATTTTAATTGACCAGCTTTAACACCTATCTTGAGGGTCTTGCCTGCTACTAGTTCTCCCTTGAGAAGGAGTTCTGCTAGCTTGTCTTCCACTTCTGTTTGCAGGGTTCTGCGAAGTGGGCGAGCTCCCATTTCTGGATCATATCCTTGACTTGCTAGTAACTTCAACGCTGAAGCTTGCAGTTTCAAGTCGATGCCCTTCTCAGCGAGGCTAGCAATCAATGGTTTCACCATAATCTTGACAATTTCCTGCATGTGTTCGCTATCTAAGCTATGGAAGACCAACTTTTCATCAATACGGTTGATAAACTCTGGTCGATAAGCTTTTTTCAACTCTTCAAAGATTCGTTTTTCCATATTTTCCTGGTCAAAACGAATGTCCTTGGCCCCAAAGCCGACCGTCTTGTCATCACGAAGAGCCGTCGCACCAAGGTTTGACGTCATGATGATAATGGTATTTGAAAAATCAACCTTGCGCCCCTTGCTATCTGTCAAGACGCCGTCGTCCAGAACCTGCAAGAGAACATTAAAGATATCTGGGTGGGCCTTTTCTACCTCGTCAAATAGAAGAACGGAGTATGGTTTGTTGCGAACCTTCTCAGTCAACTCCCCACCTTCTTCGTAGCCCACATAACCCGGAGGAGCTCCATTGAGACGGCTAGCCGCAAATTTCTCCATATACTCACTCATATCAAAGCGAATAAGGGCTGATTCGTCATCAAAGAGGACTTCTGCCAGAGCCTTGGCCAATTCGGTCTTACCGACTCCTGTCGGCCCTAGGAACATAAAGGAACCAATCGGACGCTTGTGACTACGAATACCTGACTGATTACGGCGAATGGCACGGCTAATACTTGAAACAGCTTGATCTTGTCCGATGACGCGTTTATGCAGTTCTGCTTCCAAGTTCAGGTACTTCTTAGCATCTGTTTGCGTCAGCTTTTGGACTGGGATACCTGACAAGCGACTCAAGGTGGTCAAAATATCGGATTCTGTCACCAAGTCTTTATAGACAGGCAATTCTTGTTCTTTTGCGATTAGCTGGCCTGCTTGTTTCCACTTGCCATCCATCAAGGCCTTGTCAGCTGGACTCAAGTCCGATTCGTCCATTCTCACATGCTTGGATTTGTTTTGCACTGTTGCTGCCGCCTCATCCAATAGATCGATAGCAGAGTCTGGCAAGTGACGACTAGTCAAGTAACGATGCGCCATCTTAACAGCTGTTTCGACAGCTTCATCTGTGATTTGCACACGGTGGTGTTTCTCATAGGTAGCCTTCAAACCTTGCAAAATGGTCATGCTGTCAGCTAAACTTGGCTCTTCAATGGTCACTTTGGCAAAACGACGAGAAAGAGCTGCGTCTTTTTCGATGTGTTTTTGGTATTCTTCCTGAGTGGTTGCACCAACCGTTCTCAAAGTTCCACGAGCCAAGGCTGGCTTCAAGATATTGGCCGCATCCAGAGTAGAGTCAATACCACTTCCAGAACCCATGATGGTGTGGAGTTCATCGATAAAGAGGATTACCTTACCATCTTCCTCGATATCCTTGATAATGTTGTTCATGCGTTCTTCAAAATCTCCACGGAAACGTGTTCCCGCAACAACATTCATCAAATCAAGCTCCAAAACGCGCATCTTGCCCATTTCCGCAGGTACATCCCCACTAGCAATACGCTGGGCAAGTCCAAGAGCCAGAGCTGTTTTCCCGACACCAGCATCTCCAACCAAGACAGGATTGTTCTTGGTCTTCCGACTCAAAATCTGAATCATACGTGAGATTTCCTTGTCACGACCGATAACTGGCTCTAACTTGCCAGAGCGCGCTTGCTCTGTCAGGTCATGCGTGTAGTCCTCTAGACCGCCACTTGGATTCTGAGGCATGCCCATCATATTGGCCATGGAATTTTGCTTATCTGCCACGGTACGGTGGCGCTGACGCAATGCCTTAAGGTCTTCTCTTGTCCATCCAGCACGCTCTTCTAGATTGCGACGAAGAGCAGCAATTCTGACCTGATCTTTCTGGTCTTCATAAGAAAAGCCTGCTCTCTCCAAGATACGAGTTGCCAAGGCATTGCCATCATGCAAAATCGCATAGAGGACATGCTCTGTCCCTAGCACCTTAGTATGGACCACTGAGGCCACATACTCTGCTTCTGCAAAGAGAACCTCCAAACGATGGGAAAAAGGCAATTCCGTAAAGGTTTCGTCTTGGCTATAGTCCGTTTCAGTCAGTTCTAACGCAACCTCTTCTAAACGGTCCATTTCATAAGGATAATCATTTAGAGTCGCACCTGCCACACTGTAACTGTGATTGGACATGGCAATTAACAAATGCCAAGACTCTAGATATCGAGCTCCAAAATGGCCCGCAACCATGTAGGCACTTTCGATACATTCATTCAACGCTTTTGAATAATTCATCTTACTTCTCTTTTCTATCTACCTCTTGTAATAGCTGTCGGAGCATATTGGCACGGACAACTGAGGATTCCTCCCCTAGAACACGATCTGTTGCTACAGAAGTCAGTAAGGTCATCTCCTGCTTGGTCATCAAGTCCTGCTCCACCAAAAGCTGGAGAATATCCTCATAAATCTCCTGACTAACTCGCTCACCAATCGAGTAAAGCAAATCGCGGAGCATCTCATGATGATTGGAAAACTCAATCCGTCCGATGCGAATGTAGCCTCCGCCACCACGCTTACTCTCAACTAAGTAACCTCTGCTTTCAGTAAAACGTGTCTTAATGACATAGTTGATCTGACTTGGCACAACCTGAAAGGTATCTGCCAACTGGCTCCGCTGCAATTCCACGATACCAGCTTGGTCTAAAATTGCCTTGATATAGGCTTCGATATGATCTGATGTATTTTTAAATCTCATAGTAAATCAAACTCCTTCTTTGAACCTTGACTATCTTTGACTATTATACCGAAATTTTCTCATTTTTAAAAGAAAAAGAGCGCTGGTAAAGGATAATCTTCACCAACTCCCTATTTTTCTACTTATCTAAGCCTAATTCTGCCAAGATTTGACGTTTGTAGGCAATCTTTTGAACTTCCTTGTCCTCATCTTCAGACCAATCTAGTTTGACTTCAGAGACGATCTGTCCAGGCCGATTTTTCAAGATATAGATACGGTCACTTAGATTGAGGGCTTCCTCAATGCTGTGGGTGATGATCAAGGTCGTCAACTCCAGCTGTTTGTGAATCGCCAGATACCAAGCGTGAAGTTCCATCTTGGTCATCTCATCCAAGGCACTAAAAGCCTCGTCCAAGAGAAAGAGCTTGTGCCCGAAAAGGTAGGTGCGGAGTAAGGCTACACGCTGACGCATCCCACCACTGAGTTCATGAGGATACTTATCTCGTATAGCAGTCAGCTGAAAGGTCGCAAGGATGTCATCCGCTCGGGCAATGGCCTCCGCCTTATCCACCTTTTGAATCAAGAGGGGCAGGATGATATTGCCAAGGACTGTCTTATGCTCCAAGAGGAGATCCTTTTGCAACATATAACTCACGCGCCCCTTGGGATTCTCCTCTCCATCAAGGACAATTCTTCCCGACTGGACTTCTAAAATTCCAGCGATTAGATTAAAGAGGGTAGTCTTGCCTACACCACTTGGACCTAGGATAGAAACCACTTCACCCGAAGCCACCTGCAGGTTGATATCTTCTAAAATCTTTTCATCGCCATAGGCATAGCTGACGTGTTCTAGTCTAATTTCTGTCATTATTTCACAAATTCATTGGTGAAGCCTTTGTCAGTCAAGTCTTCTTTGAGGATACCATTTTCTTTATCCCACTTGTAGAAAGCATTCCAGCGTTCTGCGTCAAATTGTCCCCATTTTTCCTTGTCGCTTGCGTATTCTTTTGACAAGTATTTTTGAGATTCGATGACAAAGTCGCGTTTTTCCTTAAGTTCGGGGGCATTCTTGATGAGGATATCTGCAGCTTCTTCTGGGTGTTCCATAGCGTATTGGTAGCCTTTTTTGATGGCTTGGATGACTTTACGAGCTTCTTCTTTATTGTCTTTCAAATAGTCGTTGTTTGCGATGATAACTGGTGAATAGTAGTCAAACTCTTTAACGTAGTCTTTCAAGTACATGAAGTTGGCGTCTACACCTTGAGATTTGGCAAGAATACCGTCCCAACCGTAGTAGATCCAAGCAGTGTCAAAGACACCGTTGGCAATCGGTGTGATCGAGTTTGAATCGTTGTTTGGTACTTTTTCGACCTTCTCAAAGTCTCCGCCTTGAGATTCCACCAAGGTTTTCAACATAGCAAGCTCAGTCGGGTCATTCCAAGTTCCGTATTTCTTCCCAACCAAGTCTTTTGGACTGGTGACATTGTCAGATTTACGTGAGATGATTCCAGATGTATTGTGCTCAACGATAGCGGCAACGGCAGTAATCCCTGCCCCTTTTTCCAATTTCTTAGCCATGTAGTCTTGGAAATAGATAGCAAATGGTGCCTTGCCATTGATCACTAGGTCAGAAGAACTTTCTTCTGGTGGCAATTTCAAGTCAACATCCACTCCAGCTTCTTTGAAATAACCTTTTTCCTTGGCAACATAAAGCCCTGTGTGGTTGGTATTTGGTGTCCAGTCTAGGATAAAGTCAATTTTCTTGAGTTCTGCTTCTTTGTTGTCCTTAGAAGCAGTCCCTTGACCACAAGCCACAAGTACGACAGCTACAAGAGCTGTTACAATCGTTAAAAACACTTTCCATGTTTTCTTCATTTTCATTTCCTCTTTTCTTTTTCTAAAACGCTCTATTTAAGTACGTTTCCATTTGATCACATATTTTTCACTGATATCGACCAACTTCATACCGAGAAGGCTGATAAGCGACACCAGAATAATAATGGCAAACATGGTGTCATACTGAAACAGTTTCTTTGACTGAATCATGTAGACACCTAGTCCTTCAAAGCCTCCCAACCACTCAGATACCACTGTTGTGATAAAGGCATAGGAGACACTGACCCTCAGACCTGCATAAAAGTAAGGCAGACTGACTGGGATTTTAAAATGCCACAGGATTTGCCAAGGGTTTGCTCGCATCAGACTAAACAAGGTCAGCATATCCTTGTCACAGTGCCTAAAACCGTCCAAAATACTGACGATGATAGGGAAGGTTGTCGTCAGGATAATCAAGACAATCTTGGGCAAAATCCCATAGCCTAGCCACAAGACCAAGATAGGCGCTATGGCAATGGTCGGAATGGTCTGAACAACCACCATCATAGGATAAATCAAGTCATTGAGCCAAGTCAGACTATCCATGAGCACCGCCATAAGACAGGCAATCAAGACTCCTAGAACTAGACCTAGTAAAGCCACTCTCAAGGTCGCCCAGCTATGGTACCAGAGAAATTCTCTGTCACGAACAAAGGACTGGAGAATCTCAAGAGGAGTTGGCAGGATAAACTTGGGTAAAAGTTTGAATATGCCCGCTAACTGCCAGATTGACAAGACTCCTAGAAAACCCAATAGACTAATGTGTCGTCTCAGTATACTTTTCAAGTTTGTCATCAATACTTAAAATCTCTCCTACATTTATTTTGACATTGGCAAAGACATTATCTGCCTCCTGCCCGGCCACTTCAAGCGCTTCTTTGAGAATGCGCATGAGCTCATCCAACTCCCCTTCCAAGACCGTTTCAAAGGGTGTCACCACCATAGTCACGGACTGAGCTTGCAGATAAGCAATCACTTGATCGATAATAGCAATTCGATCAATCCCCTGTGATAGGGGCAAGACTTGCAAGGCAATGCTTGCTTTCATAAAATCCTCCTCTTCTCGGCTTTCCTTTTGAACAAAAAGAAAAACCTTTGCCATATATGGAAAAGGTGCAGAATTCGGCTAAGTATCGTTCCCTACGCTGGCATTACCCAGATCAGGTGCGGTCGAAGTTTAACACTTCCTCTCAGACTGTACACAGACTCCCATATCTTATATGGAATATAGTAACGCAAATGCAAGGAAAAGTCAAGGAAACTGCTTACAGAAAACTATGAAAAAGAGTTTGAAGACAAATGCTTCAAACTCTATCATAGCTTTCTTATTTAGCCTCGTACCAGGTTGCCCCTTCATTCTCATCAGCAATGAGTGGGACACTAAGCTGGATGGCTTCTTCCATGGTTTGTTTCACTAGTACTTTGACAGCTGCTAGTTCTGATTTCGGAACCTCAAGGACGATTTCATCATGCACTTGCAAGAGCATCTTGGTCTGATAACCACCCTCAACCAGAGCTTTGTCTAGCTGAATCATAGCAATTTTGAGAATATCTGCTGCCGAACCCTGAATAGGGGAGTTAATGGCAGTTCGCTCTGCAAAACCACGAATGTTAAAGTTGCGCGAATTTATATCTGGTAGCTCTCGACGACGCTTGAAGAGGGTCTCTACATATCCCTTGTCACGCGCTTCACGTACCACTTCTTCCATATAGTTTTTAATCCCAGGAAAACGCTCAAAGTAGGTATCAATGTAGGCTTTGGCCTTCTTACGACTAATACCAAGATTGTTCGCCAAACCAAAATCTGAAATCCCGTAAACCACTCCAAAGTTGACAGCCTTGGCATTGCGACGGTCGTTTGGCGTCACATCCTCAGGACGTTCAATTTCAAAGACACGCATAGCTGTCGAAGTATGGATATCTGCTCCCTCTTGGAAGGCCTTGATTAAGTGCTCATCCTTAGAGATATGCGCCAAAACGCGCAACTCAATCTGTGAATAGTCGGAGCTAAGAAGGACACTATCCTCCCACTCTGGCACAAAAGCCTTACGAATGAGGCGACCTTGTTCCAAGCGAACAGGGATATTTTGCAAGTTTGGATCTACACTAGACAAACGCCCAGTCTGAGTCAAATCTTGCACATAGCGCGTGTGGATCTTGCCATCATCTAAAATCCAATCCTGCAAGCCAACCACGTAAGTCGATTGAATCTTAGCAATCTGACGGTAGTCTAGAATTTTTTTGACAATCGGTGCAATAGGAGCCAGACGCTCCAGCACATCCACTGCTGTCGAGTAACCTGTCTTGGTTTTCTTGGTGTATTCTAGAGGAAGTCCCAGTTTTTCAAAGAGAAGTACGCCCAACTGTTTAGGTGAGTTGATATTAAATTCCTCACCAGCCAGCTCATAAATCTCTTGGGTGAGTCGCTCAATGACAATCTCATTTTCAGCTTGCATCTCAAGTAGGGTTTCTTTTTTAACCTTGATTCCAGCAATTTCCATCTTGGCAAGGACAAAAGCCAGAGGTTGCTCCATGTCATAGAGAAGATCTAACTGCCCGTGTTCACTGAGTTTTTCAAGCAAAACAGGCTCCGTCTCAACCAATACAGCAACCTTGCGAGTCAAGTGCTCCAAGAATTTCTCTCTCTCAGGGATAGCTTTCTTGACCCCCTTACCGTAGAAGGTCTCATCATCAGCCAAATAAGTCTGGCCATAGAGATTCGCAATGGTTGAAATTTCATTGTTCTCGACAGTAGAGAGGAGGTATTTGGCCAAACGACTGTCAAAAGCAGGGGCCTGCAAATTCAAGCCCAAACGATTTAAAAGAACCTTCGCTTTCTTAAAGTCATACACTTTCAGAGGTGTTTTTTCTAGAAAATTCTTGAGAATCGGCTCCTGCAAGAGCTCAAGTTTGTCTGTAGCGTAAAGTTTATCCCCACAGGACCAGGCAAAACCAACCAAGTCATCTGTATGGTAATTCTCACCAAAAAGCTCAAAGTGGAAGATAGAGTTGGCGCTCAGCATGTCTTGACTGACTTGGTCAACGATAGTGAAATCCAAACTTTCAGGCGCATCCGTTGATGACACATTTAAAGCTTGCTTGAGCTGTTTGAAGCCCATCTCATCGTAGAATTTCCCGAGATTTTCCACATCTGGTCCACTATAAAGCAAATCATCAAGGCCAATCTCAATCGGTGCCTGAGTCTCAATGGTCGCCAGTAATTTCGATAAAAAGGCCTGTTCCTTGTCTATGATGAGATTTTCCTTCATCTTAGAAGCCTTCATCCCATCGATATTTTCATAAATACCCTCTAACGAACCGTGTTCTAGCAAGAGCTTGATACCCGTCTTTTCACCGATCTTAGTGACACCAGGGATATTATCAGACTTATCCCCCATAAGAGCCTTAAGATCAATGAACTGAGCTGGTGTGAGGCCCATCTTTTCCATGAGATAGTCTGGCGTAAAGGCCTCAAACTCAGCCACACCTTTCTTGGAAATCTCGACCACCGTATGCTCATCCGTCAACTGGATCAAGTCCTTGTCTCCGCTGACAATAGTCACTTCAAAAGAATCCTTCTCAGCCAAGCGACCTAGGGTCCCGATGATATCATCTGCTTCATACTGGGCCAACTCATAGTGGCGAATCCCAAGATGATCTAGCAACTCACGAATGAAGGGAAATTGCTCACGAAACTCATCTGGAGTTTTAGCACGACCACCCTTGTAGTCTGCATACATCTCTGTACGGAAAGTCGTCTTACCTGCATCAAAAGCTACCAAAACATGACTGGGCTCAACACGCTCCAAGACGTGATTCAACATGAGTTGAAAGCCATAGATTGCATTGGTATGAAGGCCATTAGCATTTTTAAAACGATCCAACTGCTGATAGAGCGCAAAAAAAGCTCGAAAAGCAACTGAAGATCCATCAATTAATAATAATTTTTTCTTGTCCATACACCCATTATAAAGGAAAGCAGGGAAAAATACCATCGGAAAGAATAGGCAAATGGTAGTGAAGCCCTCTTTTTTATATTCTTTCTAGATTCTAGCTCCGTTACTATCCACTCGATAGCCATCCACAGTGGTATTCACTGCTAAAGCCCCTGAAGCATTGACGTAGTAATACTTTCCTCCTACTTGGAACCACTGGCTAGACTTCATAGCCCCTGAACTCTCCAAATAATACCATGTTCCATTTTCCTTTAGCCATCCTGTCTGCATCTCCCCTGATGCCTTTAGATAGTACCAATGCAAACCATCCTTCACCCAACCTGTTGACATGGTTCCATTGTCTTTAAAGTGATACCAACTGCCATTTATTTTCTTCCAACCAGTTGCGAGTTTCCCGTTCTCACGGTAATTCCAACTCCCTCCTTCTTTTTTCCAGCCTTTTTCTGTATTGCTTAGCTCTGCATACTGCACATATCTTCTAGAACCGCTATAAGACAAATAACCGAGCCACTTATAACCATCCTTTTCAAGAACTTGATCATAACTCACACTCTCACCAGCATAATAGTAGTCAATAACTTGTCCTGTGCTTGCTGGCTGGTCCATAATTGGCAATTTCCCCGTGAACACTATTGTCCCACTGGACGGAAGCTCTGAGCTACGAGCACCCTCACTCGCACCATGGCTAGCGGATAAATCCTTGAAATGAATAAAACCCGTCATCGAACTAGCCTTGACTTTTCGACGGTTATACTTTTCTCGAACCCCATAGTTATACTCTTCGATTTCAATCGTATCCCCTGATACATTTGATACCCAGGCCACGTGCCCATAATATCCTTCTGTCGACCAAGCAATAGCCCCAACTTCTGGCTTAGTATCCACACGGTAGCCTTCTCGCCTTGCACGATGTCCCCATTCATTCGCATTTCCGTAGGCAGGAGGAATCTCAAAGCCATTTACACTACTCAAACGAAAGGCCGCAAAAGAGGTACACTGGCGAGAATACATCCGCCACTGATCGATTTCAACACTACCATTTTTGTAGTGAAGCGGATAGTCATCTCCACGCGCTACACTATCGGCCTGAACCGATTCTCCACCAAACAAAAAGGTACTTGTAACAAACAAAGTAGCCAGCCCTAAACCCAACTGAGTATATCTACTCTTCTTAACTCCTGATTTAAAAAACGTCATTCATTCTCCTTAATAATATAAATTTCCGAGGTTACCCTCGTTTATACTATTCGGGAGAAAAAGAAAAAAGTGAGCAAAGCTCACTTCATTTTAGGATTCTTAGTCTAGATAGCGAATCAAGTTCTTTTCTGTCAAGATATCTGAGTAGGTGAAGGATTCAACATAGACATTGGCTTGTTTGTCTCCTTCAACATCCCCAAATTCAACGATAAATAAAGATGGATAAACCTCAATTAACTTACCCAGTCTGTTTTTTTGGCGCTTACGGCCATTCTCCAAAGTCATTTCAACGACTTGTCCCTCATGCGCCTTGATCTCTTCTTTGATTTTTTTCATCTTGGCTACATCTGTAAATGCATCTGACATCTTATGCCTCCCTCTTTGAGATACTTGAAAATTTATTGTATTCTTTTTGGAAAATCAATTCCACCGTTCCACGAGCTCCACTACGGTTTTTCTCGATGATAACCTCAACCTTGTTATTTGGAATTCCTTCCTCTTCTTCACCCGCACGATCGTAGTAGTCGTCACGGTACAGAAAGGCTACGATATCCGCATCCTGCTCGATAGAACCCGATTCACGAATATCAGACAAGACTGGTCTCTTATCCTGACGCTGTTCCACTCCACGAGATAACTGACTAAGAGCAATGACTGGAACCTTTAGCTCCTTAGCTAGAATTTTTAACTGACGAGAAATTTCAGAGACTTCTTGTTGGCGGTTCTCACGACCAGTACCTGTGATAAGCTGTAGGTAGTCGATCAAAATCAAGCCTAGATTGCCTGTTTCTTGAGCCAGTTTACGTGAACGCGAACGAATTTCCGTGATCCGAATCCCTGGTGTATCATCGATATAGATACTCGCGTTGGCTAGGTTCCCTTGAGCAATGGTATATTTTTGCCACTCCTCATCAGTCAATTGACCCGTACGGATAGAATGGGACTCCACCAAGCCTTCGGCCGCCAACATACGGTCTACTAGACTTTCCGCACCCATTTCCAGCGAAAAGATAGCAACCGTCTTGTCCAACTTAGTCCCAATGTTCTGAGCAATGTTCAAAGCAAAGGCCGTCTTACCAACTGCTGGTCGCGCCGCTAGAATAATTAATTCCTCCTCATGGAGACCTGTCGTCATATGGTCCAAATCACGGTAACCCGTTGCAATACCAGTGATATCCGTTGTTTGTTGTGACCGAACTTCTAGGTTCCCAAAGTTGATATTTAGAATATCTCGGATGTTCTTGAACCCACTACGATTGGCGTTTTCGCTAACATCAATGAGTCCCTTTTCAGCCTGAGCGATGATTTCATCTGCAGGCTTAGAAGCCTCATAGGCTTGGTTGACAGACTCTGTCAACTTGGAAATCAAGCGACGTAGCATAGCCTTTTCCGCTACAATTTTAGCATAATATTCCGCATTCGCTGAAGTTGGTACTGAGTTGACAATTTCAACAAGATAAGACAAGCCACCAATATTTTGGAGATCCCCTTGGCTATCCAAAATCGTCCGAACCGTCGTCGCATCAATCGCTTCCCCACGATCCGACAAATCTACCATCGCTTGGAAAATCAACCGATGAGCATACTTAAAGAAGTCACGAGAATCAATGTATTCTCGGACAAAAACGAGCTTACTCTCATCTATAAAAATAGCTCCCAGAACAGATTGTTCTGCTAAAATATCCTGAGGTTGAACTCGCAGTTCCTCTACTTCTGCCATCCAACTTTCCTTCCTTTTACAATCTTGTCAAGAAGTTGTAAACTTAACCTTCTTTTACACGAAGATTGATGACACTTGTAACATCTTGATAGATCTTCACTGGTACATCAATCAAACCTACTGCTCGAATTGGTGCTTGCACTTGAATATTGCGTTTGTCAATCTTAATACCAAACTGCTTTTGCAATTCTTCTGCAATTTTCTTGTTAGTGATAGAGCCAAATGTACGGCCATCTGGTCCAACCTTTTCAACAAACTCTACAACTGTTTCTTCTGCCTCAAGCTTAGCCTTGATGGCTTTTGCTTCAGCAATCATTTCAGCATGAGCTTTTTCTTCAGATTTTTGTTTTCCACGCAACTCACCCACTGCTTGAGCAGTCGCTTCCTTGGCCAAATTCTTTTTAATCAAAAAGTTTTGAGCGTAGCCAGTTGGCACTTCCTTGATTTCGCCTTTTTTTCCTTTTCCTTTGACATCTGCTAAAAAGATTACTTTCATTCTTCTTTCTCCTTTTCCTTTAGTTCTTCCAAGATTAGTTGAGTCAATTTTTCCCCTGCTTCTGACAGACTCATATTCTCGATTTGCGCAGCAGCTAGATTAAAGTGACCACCGCCACCCAACTCTTCCATAATGCGTTGAACATTGATTTTACTGCGACTTCGAGCTGAGATTGAGATAAATCCTTGTGTATTCTTTGCTAGAACGAAGCTGGCTTCAATGCCAGACATAGCCAACATAGCATCGGCAGCCTTACTGATGACAACTGTGTCATAAGCGGTTGAGTCCTTAGCTTGGGCAATCAAGATATCTGAACCTAGCTTATGACCTTGTAAAATGAGTTCATTTACCTCACGGTATTCTTCAAAATCTGTCGCAGCAATCTCCTGGATTGCGATACTATCGCTTCCACGTGTTCGAAGGTAGCTAGCCACATCAAAAGTTCGACTCGTCACGCGAGATGTGAAATTTTTGGTATCCAGCATCATACCAGCCATCAGTACACTGGCCTGCATACGACTTAAACGATTTTTCTTAGAATTTTGGAACTGAATCAATTCTGTGACCAACTCACTCGCACTACTTGCTCCACTTTCGATATAGGTGATGACAGTATTCTCTGGGAAATCCTGATCACGTCGATGATGGTCAATGACAATGGTTTGCGTGAATAAATCATAAAAACCTTTGGACAAGGTCAAAGCTGTCTTCGAATGATCTACTAGAATCAACAAAGAGCGCTTTGTAACTAGCCTCATCGCATCAGACAGAGGCAAGAGCTTGGTGACACCTTCTTTTTCCAAGAAGTTGATAGCCCGCTCGATATCTGGCGACATTTGATCTGCATCGTAGACTGCGTAACTGTCTTCTGTAATATTGCTCGCAAACAACTGCATACCAACCGCTGAGCCCAAAGCATCCATATCTAGATTCTTATGACCGACTACAAAGACTTGGTCTACACTTCGAATTTTATCTGAAATAGCTGTCATCATGGCTCTGGTACGTGTTCTTGTTCTCTTAACAGAGGCTGCAGAACCACCACCAAAATAGACTGGGTTCTTGGTTTCATCATTTTCCTTGACAACTACCTGGTCACCACCACGAACCTCGGCTAGGTTCAAGTTTAGGAGAGCAACTTTTCCTATCTCATCATGATTTCCATCACCATAAGAAAATCCCATACTTAAAGTCAAGGGCAATTGTCTCTGTTTCGACTCTTCGCGGAAAACATCAATGACAGAGAACTTATCATTCATCAATTCCTCAAGCACGGTATAATCAGTAAATAGATAAAATCGATCCATCCCCACGCGCCGAGAAAACATGGCATACTTCTCCGTAAACTCCGATACAAAGTTGGCCACAAAACTATTGATATGACTGATATCCGAGTCAGAAGTCGCATCTTCTAAATCATCGTAGTTATCGACCGAGATGACCCCAATCACTGGTCGACTCGTTACCAACTCGACAGTTGCTTCGTATTCCCCTGAAACGTCAAAGAAATACAGGACACCTGAAGCCTTGTCCATATGAACGGCATAGCGTGTTTCCCCCAAGGTGGCGTAAGAACCTGGATTCCCCACCGAAGCTTTAATGATGGTTTGAATCAATTCGACATCAATTTCGCCTTCTTCAGTAGTCAAAATCAACTCAGCATAAGGATTAAACCACTCCACTTCGCCACTGGATAAATCTAACTTCAGAACACCAACCGGCATTTGTTCGAGCAGCGTGTTTAAGCTATCTTCCGCTTGATGATTTACGTATTGGATTTGTTCAATTTCGCTCTTTTCATACTGTTTTTTTTGCCAGACAAATAAAAGCAGATAAAGAAGTACAAATAAAAACAAGACACTGATTGTTACAACATTATTTTGTGAAAAAATAATCAGCATTGTTAAGGTTCCGAAAGTTGCAAGCCCTAGTAGAATCGCAGAATTCGGAGTTAAATTATTTTTTTTCATTCTAAACCTCTTGCGCATTATTATATCACAAATGCCCTTAAAAAGCGACCTTTAAAGAGAAAGCACTGCTTTTATTATAGTAAGATGCTCTTAAAGAAACTATACATAAAAAAGGAGAGCAAATGCCTCGCTCTCCTTTTTCCACATCAGTGCAGAATCTTCCGCCTAGATTACATTATTCACCTAATTCTAGTCGAATGTCTTGTAGGCGCTCTTGCGCCTGTTTCACAATTGATTCTAAAATAGCCTTACATGGTTTGATGTCTTTCACCAAACCCGCAATTTGTCCGCTCATCATTGAACCATGAACTGTATCACCTTCATAGACAGCCTTAGATAGAGAACCGATCGTAATTTCTTCCAGTTCCTCTCGATTTGTACCTTTCTGCTCTAATTCAATGTAGTGATCCGTCATCTCATTGCGAATACAACGAACTGGCGCTCCCGCGATGCGACCTGTAACCGCAGTCGCTGTATCACTTGCCGCTAAAATAGCTTCTTTATAGGCAGGAGAAATTGGACATTCTTCTGAAGCAAGAAAAACTGTTCCCATTTGAACTCCTTGTGCACCTAGGGCAATCGCAGCAGCAAGTCCACGACCATCTGCAACACCTCCTGCAGCAATGACTGGAATCGTTACCGCATCAACGATTTGTGGGATAAGAGCCATTGTATTGGTCTCTCCAATATGGCCACCAGCTTCTGAACCTTCAGCGATTACAGCATCAACTCCCAATTCTTGCATCTTTTGAGCATGCTTGACACTGGCAATAACTGGAATAACCTTGATTCCTGCTTCTTTCAAGTAAGGCATGATATGCTTAGGAGTTCCTGCACCTGTAGTTACCACTGGAACCTTTTCTTCGATGATAACAGTCACAATATCCTTGATATTTTTCATCATCAACATGATGTTGACACCAAAAGGCTTATCTGTCAACTTTCTCAGTTCACGAATTTCTTCACGCAACTGTTCTCCGGTCATACCACCCGAAGCGATAATTCCCAGACCTCCAGCCTCAGAAACAGCTGCTGCTAGTTGATAGTGCGAGATTTGAGCCATAGCCCCTTGGAAAATTGGATATTGAATCTGTAAAAGTTTTGTAATTGACATATGAGTCCTCCTTTTATTTTCTGTTGATTCTTGTTGGCAAATGGATGCATGATTCACCAATATCCCCGTCAACAAGAAAATGTTATATTTGTCTCCTCATATTCTGCTATCCTAAAAAGTCTGGCTTACGATCCTGCTCATCTGTAAAAGGAATAAGTGGGGGGCGAGAACGTAGAACATAATCTACCAACTCCTTCCCTTCCTTATCAAACTCTACCACCGCGAAAAATTGATCATGATAAAAGAAAAACTTGTAATGATTCTCAAAAGCCTGACGCAACCATTTCTCTTTGGCTAAAATGGATTTCATAGGATAATCATCTACTGCTGGAACCCAGAGAGGATTTCGATGAACATGTGATAACATCAAGTCCCCCATGTGGATCATCGTATCTTTCCCCTGTTTGAGCAAGATAATACTGTGGCCATTGCTGTGACCACTTGTGTGAATCATTTGGATTTCTGGAATGACATTGATATACTCTGAGAAAGTCGTCACCTGATCTTGAATCGGTTCCCAATTCTCTCTCAGATAAGTTCCTCGTGTTCGATTATTAGGGTTTCTCATCTCATACCATTCGACATCATTCACAATAATCTTGGCATTTGAATACTTGGAAACCAACTCTCCTTGATCATTCACACGCGTCAAGCCACCAGAATGATCATGATGCATATGTGTCATCAGCACGATGTCAATATCTTCAGGCGATAGTCCTAAAAGAGATAAACTTTCTTCTACCCGACTTTCAGTTAAGATTCCTAAGTTGCGCCTTTGTTTATCAGATAATTTTGCTGTATCAAAACTTGCATCTATCAAGTAATTTTTACCCTTGTACTGGATCAAAATAGGATCCGTCAATTCTGCCATCATATTAGCATCATTTGTTGGGTAGTAACGAGACCACACAACTTTCGGAACCGGACCAAAAAGAGTCCCTGCATCCGTCAATTTATCGGCTCCACGTAGCCATGTCAGTTTCATATCATGAAATTGATATTCCTGTAAGGTGAGTTCTGTCATGCTTTACTCCTTTATCCATTGGGCTGCTATTCTTTTACGAATCGAATCCCCAGATTTTCCATAGATTTCAATCGTTTTGGCATCCTTTAGATAACGGTCTATGGGGATGTCATCCAAGGTTTGAAGAGGTCCAATTAATCTAATAATTTCCTCAGAAATCTCAATTGCTACTTTTGTCGTATAAAGTTTTATCTGAGATACAAAGAGAGAATCCGCCTTCATCCTATCCTTGTAGGAAGCAAAGTAAGATTCAGCCGCACACAGCTTAGTATACAAGTCTGCGAATTGATGTTGATAGACTGTCGCATCGATTAATGGTTTCCCAAATCTTCTTTTGACCTTTACAAAAGCCAGACCTGTTTCAAAAGCTCCCTCAGAGATACCAATAGAGATAGCGCTTAATCCTAGCTGTAATTTTTTGATAATATCATTTAACTGAGTTTCCCCATTTAGCGTCAATCCTAGAAGACTATCTTCTGGCAATATGACCTGATCAAAAGTTACCGAATTCACAGGCAAACCCTGTAAACCAGGTTTTGCAATATCATCTCCAAAAGCAACTCCCGGTCGAGTCGTATCAACAATGAAAAATCCGTATCCATATTCTCCGTTAGCTTCTTGAACCTTGGCTAAGATTAACAAAATATCTGTATAGCGGCAATTTGATACAATTGACTTCTTCCCAGTTAAAGACCAACCTGTTTCTGTTTTCCTTGCAGTTGTTGCAATAACCTCCAAGCTGTCCATCAATTTTCCTTCAGAAAATCCCAAGCCAGCTAAGATTTCTCCCCTTACTAATGGTTCTACATAACGCGATTTTTGTTCCTGACTCCCATATCGTAAAATAGGATAGATACCATAACATGCCTGAGTTAGTAGAACAGCAGAAAAAGCAGGAAAATCTTTTGAAATCAAGCGAATAAAGGTTAAAAACTCGGTTCTCAAAACAGAATCTTGACTATCTAAAAGCAAGGAAAAGATATCAAATTGCTCAATAAACTGATAAAGCAATTCTCTAGGGAACTGTTGTTCATCCTCATGAGACTTGAAATAGTCCCGAATCAACACTTTCACGTCTGCCTTCAATTCTCGCGCCAGCACGTCATTATAGGTCATCGCATTCACCTCATCTTAGTTGTCAGAAAACGGTTGGTAATAATCTTTCAACAATTCTTCATACACATAAGACTCTACTTCATTGTAGGAGTTTTTATAGGGTCTACAAAACCAAATATTAAATGGAATCGGATCTTTGAATCTAACCGCCTTAAAACGACTCTTATCCACAAAATATTCAACCGGCCTTGGCAAAAGGGCAATCAAATCTGTCTGATGAGTTGATTCAACTAGGAAGTCCCAAGTAGAGGAAAGATAAGCAAATTTAGCCTCAATTCGTTGTGAACGAAGTTTTTCTGTCACTAAATCATAAGTCGTAAATGTTTTGTTGAAGGTTGCCAATTCATAACCAGCAATATCAGACCATTCCAACAAGCTTTTCTGAGCCAACGGATGATCCTTATCCATATAAGCAACGTATTCATCCAATTGAATGATATGTTGTTCATATTTTTTAGCATCCAGGCTCGTAGGCTCTATCAGAATAGAGAGATTCAAATCTCCATCAACCATTTTTTGACGAATTTCCTTCCCTCCACCTTCCGTAACCTGGATATGGATATGAGGATTATTTTTCAGAAAATGAGGCAAGGCACTAGCAAAATAAACTCGTAAAATCAAGGACGGAATACCAAAATTAATGGTGCCTTTTTGCTTTTGAGCTTCTATATGGATCATGGAAAGCATTTCTTCATGTCGATTCACAATCTCGGTCGCATAACGATAAATTTTGCGTCCCGCCTCTGTTAAACTTTCTAATCTTCCATTCTTGCGATTGAATAATTGAACCCCTTCAGCTGCTTCAAAATTTGTCACAAATTGACTCAAGGCTGATTGACTAATGTGAATCTTCTTTGCAGCAATGGAAAGGTTGCATCCGCATTCTATGATATTGATGAAATAGTTCATTTGGATAATATCCACTTACCCATCACCTAGCTTTCCTTCACTATTTTAGTAAGTCAATTAGACAACTATTCTAGTGTTTGATAGTTGTCTACTGACTTTTTATCGAAATAACATTTCGAATACTTCATTTTAACGCTGTATATAAAGCGCTTACAATACTATCTGGTTTATATCATAACACACTAAGTAGAAAATAGCTCTTTTTTTGCTTAAATCGGCATTGTTTTCAGGTCTTCTGAGACAATGACTTCCCCAGCTGTTTTTTCAAGAACTTCTTCTAATGTCACACCAGGAGCCAGCTCTTTCAACAGGAATTTACCATCTTTGAATCCAAAAACAGCTAATTCTGTGATGACAAGATCCAATACTCCTTTAGCTGAAAGTG
The DNA here is from genome assembly GCF_001813005.1 of Streptococcus sp. HMSC062H02. Classification (GTDB taxonomy): domain Bacteria; phylum Bacillota; class Bacilli; order Lactobacillales; family Streptococcaceae; genus Streptococcus; species Streptococcus oralis_S. The sequence goes on along the minus strand of NZ_KV811090.1, from coordinate 23,608 downwards.
GCAAGGTACATTCTTTCAACAACTTAGATTCCCCATCAGCAGTTGTATGTTGGATAGCCCCGATTACGCGCTTAGCTCCTACCAATAAGTCCATTGCGCCACCCATACCAGGAGCAAATTTCCCTGGGATAATCCAGTTCGCAATGCTTCCATCTTGGCTGACTTCAAGAGCTCCAAGAACGGTTGCATCCACGTGTCCACCACGAATAATGGCAAAGGAAGTTTGTAGATCAAACAAGGCTGCTCCTGGCAACAATGTAATAGGAGCTCCACCAGAGTTCGCTAAATTGGCATTATAGTTGTCCTTGGTAGGTGTTTCCCCAAATCGAAGAGCGCCATTTTCTGCCTGTAAAATAACATTTACACCTTCAGGAATGTAATCAGCAGAGGCATTTGGAATCCCAAAACCAAGATTGACCACATCTCCATCTTTAAATTCAAGTGCTACACGTCTTGCGATAATCTCTTTTGCTTTCATTTTACTTCACCCCCGCCAGTTTCTTTGTCTCTGTCCACAGATCTCCCATCATCTGATGATGCTCTTGTGGTGTCAATCCTTGAACGACATAGTCAACTAGGATACCAGGGATGTAAATATCATTTGGATCAATTTCTCCGACTTCAACCAATTCGTTTGTCTCAACAATAACTGTGTCAGCTGCTAGAGCGAGTTGAAGGGAGATGTTTTTAGTAGTCCCATCCAGATAAAGGTTGCCATACTTATCCGCCTTTGTAGCTTTAATCAAGGCAACATCAATCTTCAATGGATCATAAATCAAATATTCTTTTCCATTTCGAGTCACTTTTTCGTGTTCATCTTCAAGAATTGTTCCTACACCTGTTGGTGTTAAGACTGCTCCAAGGCCAGCGCCCGCAGCATGCAAGCGTTCTACGACAGTTCCCATCGGAGTGAACTCCACTTTCATGGCTCCCGAGAAATAATCATGCTGAGCAGCAGCGGATGTCCCTACATGGGCTGCAATGTACTTTGTAACCTGATGGTTTTCACAAAGTCGACCAACTCCAACTTCCTTACCGGGTTGAGAGGTTACAACAGACACCAAGGTCAAATCTTGCTGGTTTTGACGAACCAGTTCCTCAATTAACTCTAGTGGCTCTCCCACTCCGAGAAAACCAGAAATACCAACTTTATCTCCTGAATGAATCAAGGAAATAGCTTCAGACAATGTTACAACTTTCATAACCTATCTCCTCTCTTATTTACGTTGAAAGACAGCTTTGCGTTTTTCAACAAAAGCGCGCATTCCTTCTACCTTATCTTCTGTTGAGAAGAGTAGAGCTTCCGCTTCTGTTTCCAAACGAATAGCATTTTTCAGAGGGAGTTCTGAGCCAACTTGGATAATATGTTTAGCTTTTTCAACTGCTAGCGGTGCATTTTTCATAATCGCTCCTGCCAGCTCTTCTGCCGCAGGCAATAGTTCTTCTGCTGCTACCAACTTGTTAAGAATTCCAAGATCATATGCTTCTTGTCCGTTAACCATTCTAGCAGTAAAGATTAATTCCTTTGTTTTGCTAGTACCAATCAAACGAGACATTCTTTGAGTACCTGCAAAACCAGGAATGATTCCCAAGCCAACTTCAGGGAAACCAACCATTGTCTTGTCATAGCCGATTCGGATATCAGTTGAAAGAGCTAATTCTAGACCGCCTCCCAAAGCATACCCATTCAATACTGAAATAGTTGGTTGAGTCAATTCAGATAAACGGGTAAAGGTGTCGTTCGCATAGGTCATGTATTCATGAGCCTGAATTGGAGACATTTGGTCCATCTCTTTAATGTCTGCTCCAGCGACAAATGCTTTTTCCCCTTGACCAGTCACGATGACAACACGAATGTCCTCGCTAGCTTCAATTTGGTCTAAAACGAGATTCAAATCCTTTAAGACTTCTGAACTTAAAGCGTTCAAAGCCGATGGACGGTTAATTGTTAGATAGCCAAGACCATTCTTAACCTCTAATAAAACAGTTTTACTCATTGTTTTGCTCCTACTTGATTTATTTTGAGTACAGAGTACAGCGTCAACAAATACCAACACAAAATGTAAGAGCTTACATTTTTATCATAATCCTTTTTTCCCTATCCGTCTACTTAATCTTTATTTATAGACCTATAAGTCCATCTTATAGAATAAAGCCATTCAATCTATCCTCAAAGTCTTAGGAAAAGCAAAAATACCTTATCAGGCACTTTCGGAGAAAGACACTTGATAAGGTATGTAACTATGAGATCGGATCAATATCTCATTTTGTAATCGTAATATTGAAAAAGAGGAAATGACGTTCAGTTTTCTAATAACTAACGTTCAACGATGAGGGCTGTTCCCATCCCTCCTCCGATACAGAGAGTAGCTAAACCAGTTTTAGCATCACGTTTCATCATCTCATGTACCAGAGTCACTAGGATACGGCAACCTGAAGCTCCAATTGGGTGACCAAGAGCAATCGCGCCACCATTGACATTGACAATATCAGTATTGAAACCAAGTGTTTTCCCAACCGCACAAGCCTGAGCAGCAAAGGCTTCATTTGACTCGATCAAGTCAAGATCATCAACTGTCAAATTACCTTTTTCAAGAGCTTTACGGGTCGCATAAATCGGTCCACATCCCATAATCTTAGGATCCAAACCTGCACTTGCATACGAACGAATGCGCGCAATGACTGGAAGTCCTAATTCTTCAGCTTTTTCAGCACTCATGACCAAGACAGCCGCCGCTCCGTCATTGATACCTGAGGCATTTCCCGCTGTAACAGAACCGTCTTTTTTGAAAACAGGACGTAGCTTAGACAGACTCTCCAAGCTAGCATCTTTTCTAGGAAATTCATCTGTATCAAAGATGATAGGATCGCCTTTGCGTTGAGGAATGACCACCGGAACAATCTCTTCCTTAAAACGTCCAGATTCTATAGCCGCCACTGCTCGTTTTTGAGATTCCAAAGCAAGCGCATCTTGATCATCCCGGCTAATACCATATTCTTCTGCCACATTCTCAGCTGTAATCCCCATATGGTATTCGTTAAAGGCATCAGACAAACCGTCCTTAATCATGGTATCTACCACTTTCGAATCTCCCATACGTCCACCCCAACGGAAGCTTGGCAAAACATATGGAGCCTGGCTCATGTTTTCTGCACCACCAGCCACGACAATATCTGCATCTCCGCACTGAATCGCTTGAGCAGCTAACTGCACTGCCTTCAAACCGGAACCACAAACCTTATTAATGGTAAAGGCTGGTGTAAATTCAGGAAGCCCAGCATGAATACTCATTTGGCGAGCCACGTTTTGGCCTAAACCTGCGCCTAGGACATTCCCCATAATCACTTCATCTACCTGCTCTGGTTTAATATTCGCTTTTTCCAAAGCACTCTTAATGACCAAAGATCCCAAATCAACAGCAGAAACATTCTTCAAGCTCCCGCCAAAGGAACCTAAAGGTGTTCGCACTGCCGAAACAATAACTACGTCTTTCATGACTACCTCCATCAGTGTCTAGTAAGTAAAGAATCCTTCTTTTGTCTTCCGTCCCAATTTTCCTGCTTCGACCATTTTCTTAAGAAGAGGGGCAGGACGGTATTTTTGATCACCAAACCCTTGGTTTAGGACGCCCATAATAGCCAAACAAACATCCAACCCAATCAAGTCAGCAAGAGCCAAAGGTCCAATAGGATGATTTGCACCAAGTTTCATCGCTTCATCGATTTCCTCGGCACTAGCCACTCCCTCACCTAGAATGTAAACGGCTTCATTGATCATAGGAATCAAAATTCTGTTCACAACAAAACCATAAGAATCTTTAACATCAACTGGTGTTTTACCAATTTTCACTGTCAATTCACGAACCGCCTGAACCACTTCTTCTGAAGTCTGCAAGGCCTTAATAACCTCTACCAGTTTCATGATTGGGGCAGGATTAAAGAAGTGCATTCCAATCACGCGCTCCTGATGTTTAGTAGCAGCAGCTATATCCGTGATTGACAAAGAGGATGTGTTTGATGCTAAGATAGTTTTAGGATCTGTCAATTCATCCAATTGTTTGAAAATATTCAACTTAATCTCACGATTCTCAGTTGCAGCTTCAATCACCAATTGGACTTGTTTCGCATCTTCATATGAAACAGATGGAAGCAAATTGGCTAATACCTGATCCTTCTCATCCGCAGACATCCGTCCTTTTTCAACTGAACGTTCCAATTGTTTTGTGATATTATTCAAGCCTCTTTGAACAAATTCTTCTTTAATATCGTTTAAGTAAACTGTAAAACCAGCCTGAGCAAATACTTGAGCAATTCCGCTTCCCATTTGACCAGAACCAATAATCATCACCTTAGATATCATTATTTTCTCCTTCTTATTTTACAAAAATCCAGTGCATGAAGCAAGGACGATTGAACAGAAATCCTTCAATCGCCCTTCTGACATTAAACAAAGGCACCTAGTCCAGTAATCTCACGACCAACAATCAAGGCATTCACTTCGTGTGAACCTTCATAGGTATAGATTGATTCAGCATCTGCAAAGAAACGAGCAACGTCTGTCTCAAGTGTAATACCATTACCTCCGCAAGTTTCACGAGCAAGGGCAACTGTTTCGCGCATCACCAAGGAATTGTGCATCTTAGCAAGAGCAGAGTTAAGCATCAATTCATTACCTTTCTCTTGCATCTCAGCAATACGAGTTGAATAAGCAATAACTGCTACAGCATTTGCTTGCATACGAGCCAATTTTTCTTGAACAATTTGGAATTTGGCAATTGGACGTTTGAACTGTTCGCGATCTTTAGCATATTTAAGAGCTGCTACATAAGATCCACAAGTCACTCCCATAGCAATGTGAGCAACGTCCGCACGAGTGAAGGTCAAGATACGGGCTACATCACCAAAACCATTGATATTTACCAAACGGTCTGAATCTGGAACCTCTACATTCTTCATAGTAATATGGCCATTGCGGACACAACGAAGAGCAATCTTATGTGGGATTGGTTCCGCATGATATCCCGGAGCTCCCTTACGAACGATAAAGCATTTCACCTTGCCATCCGCAACATCACGAGCAAATACAGGAACGACATCCGCAGTATCTGAACCACCAATCCAGCGTTTTTCACCATTTAGAATCCACTTGTCTCCAACACGTTCTGCAGTAGTTGCAAGTCCTCCAGCAATATCAGAACCTGAAAGAGGTTCAGTCAAAGCGAAGCAACCTTGCCAATCAAATGCAGCTAGTTTTGGAAGAAATTCTTTTTGTTGACGCTCATCACCACCCAAGAGAATTGTGTTGTAGCAAAGTCCGCCATGAACGGTGTAGAATGTTGCCATAGAAGCATCGAAGCGAGCAAGTTCAAGATACAAGAAAGCAATATAAAGTTCAGATGGTTTCCAGCTACCTTCACGTCCCTCAAACAATTTTGGATTGTTCATAATTTGAGCGCCCTTAGCCACAGCATAGAATTCTTCAAAAGGAAAATCAGGTTTTTCCCAGTATTCATTAATAACCGGACGGAGATGTTTCTCAATCAAACGGCGAGTTTCTTGTAAAACCTCTGCTTCTCCCAAAGTTAGACCATCCGCATAGTGAAAAAGGTCCTCAGGATATAGTTCGCGTAAAATTTCTTCTTTTGTTGCCATAGTCATGACTCCTTTATTTGTTATAAGAGCGCTTACATTTTTGTATTCGCTATTTGTTGACAACCCCATTCTATCCCTTAGGGTATTATTTTGTCTACTTAATAAATATAAATACCCCTATAAGTTCAGATTATAGGGGTCGATTCTGACTGTTTAATCAAGGATTTCCTGTTTTTTCTTACTTATTTCCGCATAAGAAAAAGTGGTTTACTGATTTGTAAACCACTTTTTTGTTATTTCAATTTTATGATTCTTTGACTTCTAGTAAACCAACTTCACCATCTTCACGGCGATACAAAACATTAGTTGTTTGATCTTCTACATCTACATAAATAAAGAAATCATGTCCCAATAAATCCATTTGAAGAAGGGCTTCTTCTAAATCCATTGGCTTCAAATCAATTTGTTTTGAACGAACGACTTTGGGTTGCACAACATCTGCATCTTCAACTAGAGCATCTGTAAAGAGTTGACTTGTCGCAACTTTACTTTTATTCTTACGTTCGATTTTAGTTTTATTTTTACGAATCTGACGTTCAATTTTATCTGTTACAAGATCGATAGAACCATACATATCTTGAGAAATATCTTCAGCACGAAGAGTGATAGATCCAAGCGGAATTGTTACTTCAACCTTTGCTGTTTTTTCACGGTAAACTTTCAAGTTCACACGTGCATCCAACTCCTGCTCAGGTTGGAAATACTTTTCGATCTTTTCGAGTTTAGAAACTACATAATCACGAATTGCTTCTGTTACTTCTAGGTTTTCACCACGGATACTATATTTAATCATATAAGTACCTTCTTTCTAAACATTTTTGTTTTTCTAACTATATTATAACGCTTTCATTTTCATTTTGCAAATTTTTTCCTCATCTTACAAGGGAAAAAGTTTTAACTTCCAAAGCACCTGCTTCTTCCAAAAGTCGTTTCACACGATTCACAGTTGCCCCTGTTGTATAGATGTCATCAATCAGCAAAATCTTCTTGGGAAGTGAGATTCCATCTTTAATAAAAAATGGAATTTCAGTAGCTAACCTTTCTAAACGGCTTTTAGAAGAACTAGCACTCTCTTCTCTTTTTCCTAATATATCTTTGAAAGAAAAGCCTGCTGCCTCAACCAAACCTTCGACTTGGTTAAACCCCCTCTCAAGCAATCTTTCAGGGCTTAGGGGAATCAACACAAATTGATATCCTCTATACTTTTTCAGCTCCTCAGCAAGAACAGAAGCAAAAACCTTTCTAAGCAAAAAATCGCCATCAAACTTATATCGACTGAAAAAGTCTTTCATAGCTTGATTATAGGTAAAGATTGCCTTATGATCAACCTGAATTCCTTCTTTACACCAAAGTTTACAATCTTGACACTTAGTTGACATGCCTGTTTTCATACAGTTTGGGCAATAATTCTCACCACTCCTCTCAAAACTAGAAGCACAAGCTGAGCAAAGATAACTGCAATCATCCTTCAAAAGGAAGAGACTGCTAAAAGTCAGCTCACTCTTTGTAGTCTGGCCACATAATAAACAGTTCATAACCCTGCCTCCTTATTCATATTCTTGATTTCCTTGATTGCCTTTTTGATGGAAGCATTTAATCCATCATGAAAGAAGAGCAACTCACCAGTTGGTCTGTCCATACTGCGTCCAACTCGCCCTCCAATCTGAATCAAACTAGACTTGGTAAAGAGACGATGATTAGCTTCTACTACGAAAACATCCACACAAGGGAAGGTAACCCCGCGTTCCAAGATTGTCGTACTGATCAGTATTGTTAGTTCTCCATCTCGAAAAGCTTGCACCTGCTCTAATCGGTCTTCTGTCACAGAAGACACAAAGCCGATATTCTCATTCGGGTACTGCTCCTTCAAGATTTCTTTTAGTTTTTCACCTTTCTTAATCTCTGATGCAAAAATCAGTAAGGGATAACCTGTTCTTCTCTGTTTCTCAATATAAGTCTTTAACTTGGTTGACAATTGATTTTTCTCTAAACAGCGATTAAAATCCGATAACCAGACTGGTTTAGGAATAATCAAAGGATTTCCATGAAACCGTCTCGGCAAGCTTAATCTTTTTAATTCCCCTGTGCGAACCTTCCTATCTAACTCATCTGTAGAAGTTGCCGTAAGGAATATCCTCAATCCATCCTCCTTTACACTATTCTTTACAGCATAGTAAAGCATAGTGTTGTCAACATAAGGAAAGGCATCTACCTCATCCACTATCAACAAATCAAAAGCATGATAAAATTTTAATAACTGATGAGTTGTTGCAACTACTAAGGGAGTTCGAAAATAGGGCTCTGATTCGCCATGGAGTAGCGCTATATCGCAAGCAAAGTCATTCTGCAGTCGCTTATACAGTTCTAAACACACATCAATTCGAGGACTGGCCAAACAAACTGCACCACCATCATCAATCACTTTAGCCACAACTTGATAAATCATCTCTGTCTTTCCAGCTCCTGTCACAGCGTGAACCAAGGTTGGCTCTTGCTTGTCTACCGCCTGAAGCAGTCCCTCTGACACTTTTTCTTGAAAAGGTGTTAACTGACCACGCCATTTGAGGACGTCTTGCTTAGGAAAATCCTCTTGAGGAAAATAGTATAAAGCTTTATCACTCCTGATTCTCTTCATCAGTAAACACTCCCTACAATAGTAAGCGCTGATAGGCAAATACCATTCTTCTAGAATCAAACTATTACAACGTTGACAAAACAGTTTCCCCTTCTCTTTTCTCATTGCTGGCAGTCTCACTGCTTCCTGTCGTTCTTCTTCCGTTAATTCTTTCTCAGTAAACAAGCGACCGAGATAATTTGGATTTACTTTCATACTTTAATATTCGTAAAAATATAGCGCTTTAGGTAATTTTTTAGTACAATTAAATCATGGAATTTAGAACAATTAAAGAGGATGGGCAGGTCCAAGAAGAAATCAAAAAATCACGCTTTATCTGTCATGCCAAGCGTGTCTATAGTGAAGAAGAAGCTCGTGACTTTATCACTGCTATCAAAAAAGAACACTACAAAGCCACCCATAACTGCTCTGCTTTTATTGTAGGGGAACGCAGTGAGATCAAGCGTACGAGTGATGATGGCGAACCTAGTGGTACTGCTGGAGTCCCTATGCTTGGCGTCTTAGAAAATCATAATCTTACCAATGTCTGCGTAGTAGTTACTCGTTACTTTGGTGGAATTAAGTTAGGCGCTGGAGGTTTGATTCGTGCTTACGCAGGTAGTGTGGCCTTGGCTGTCAAAGAAATTGGCATTATTGAAATCAAAGAGCAGGCTGGCATAGCCATTCAGATGTCTTACGCTCAGTATCAAGAATATGGCAATTTTCTTAAAGAACATCATCTCATGGAGCTGGATACAAACTTTACAGATCAAGTTGATACAATGATTTATGTTGATAAGGAAGAGAAAGAAAATATCAAGTCTGCTCTTGTAGAGTTTTTTAATGGAAAGGTTACTTTAACAGATCAAGGTTTACGAGAAGTTGAAGTTCCTGTAAACTTAGTGTAAACAAAGGAGAAATACATGGCGTTTGGAAAATTTATTCAAGGACTTGCTGGTAACTTCAGCGAGGAAAACAAAGAGACTCTTATCAAAGAATATGGTCAATATCTACTAGAGAATGAAGAAATTCAAAGTGGATATAAACTTATTCGAGATTCAATCATCTTTACAAATATCCGTATTATTTTTACAGATAAGCAAGGTGCCACTGGTCGCAAGGTGTCTGTTAAGTCACTCTTTTTGATGAACATTGTAAACGTTGAAATGGAAACTGCTGGAGCAGGTATAGATGATAGTGAGATTAGAATCACTTATTTAGAAAATATCTTTCTAAAAGCACACAATGAGCACCTGAGTTTCCATAAATTTGAATTCCCTAAAAAAACGGACATCCTTCCGCTTTACACCTATTTATTAGAATTGGCTTATCACAATCGATTAAAAATTAATGGCTTAGACCTTTGATATAAAAAAATCCTATCACTTTGATAGGATTTCTATATTTTACAAATAGCTTTAAGCGCGTTATACTAGTATCATCTTATACAAAGAGGTATATCTATGACTATTTATAATAATATCACTGAACTAATTGGACAAACACCGATTGTTAAACTTAACAATATTGTTCCAGAGGGTGCTGCAGATGTCTATGTTAAACTAGAAGCTTTTAACCCTGGATCGTCAGTAAAAGACCGTATTGCCCTTAGCATGATTGAAAAAGCAGAACAAGATGGTATTCTAAAACCGGGAGCTACTATTGTTGAAGCAACGAGTGGAAACACTGGTATCGGTCTTTCATGGGTTGGTGCCGCTAAAGGATATAAAGTTGTTATCGTCATGCCTGAAACGATGAGTGTGGAACGACGTAAGATTATCCAAGCCTATGGTGCTGAACTCGTCCTTACTCCTGGTAGCGAAGGAATGAAAGGGGCTATTGCCAAAGCTCAGGAAATCGCCGCTGAACGAGACGGCTTCCTTCCACTCCAATTTAATAATCCAGCTAATCCAGAAGTGCACGAAAGAACAACAGGAGCTGAAATACTGGCTGCTTTCGGTTCTGATGGACTAGATGCTTTTGTGGGTGGTGTTGGTACTGGTGGAACGATCTCAGGTGTTTCTCACGCTCTCAAAACAGCAAATTCAAACATTCAAGTTTATGCAGTTGAGGCAGACGAGTCAGCTATCTTGTCTGGGGAAAAACCAGGACCTCATAAAATTCAAGGAATCTCAGCTGGATTTATTCCTGAAACGCTTGATACAAAAGCCTATGATGGTATTGTCCGTGTAACGTCAGATGATGCTCTAGCCCTTGGCCGTGAAATTGGTGGAAAAGAAGGCTTCCTTGTTGGGATTTCTTCAGCTGCAGCGATTTACGGGGCAATTGAGGTTGCCAAGAAATTAGGTAAAGGTAAGAAAGTCCTTGCTTTAGCACCAGATAACGGCGAACGTTATTTGTCTACAGCACTCTATGAATTTGAAGTGTAGCCTCCTAAATGCACTTAGCCCTTATTAAAGGGCTTTTTGTTTACTCATACAGACTCTACTCTCTAGACAAAAAGAAGAAGGAAGCAATTTGCTTCCTTTTCTATTAGTTATTCAAGGCTGCTGCCATTGTAGCTGCAACTTCTGCTTCAAAGTCGTTTGCAGCTTTCTCGATACCTTCACCAACTTCAAAGCGAGCGAACTCAACTACTGAAGCATTTACTGATTCAAGGTAAGCTTCAACTGTCTTGCTGTCATCCATGATGTATACTTGTGCAAGAAGTGTGTATGCTTGGTCAACTTTGGTGTTGTCAAGCATGAAGCGGTCCATTTTACCTGGGATGATTTTGTCCCAGATTTTTTCTGGTTTGCCTTCTGCAGCCAACTCAGCTTTGATATCAGCTTCAGCTTGAGCAATCACTTCATCAGTCAATTGTGCTTTTGATCCATACTTCAAGTGTGGAAGAGCTGGTTTACCAACCATTGCACGGCTTTCGTTATCTTGGTCGATTACGTGGTTCAATTGTGCCAACTCATCTTTAACGAATTGCTCATCCAATTCTTTGTAAGAAAGAACTGTTGGTTTCATCGCAGCAATGTGCATTGAGATTTGTTTAGCAAGCGCTTCGTCTCCACCTTCGATTACAGAGATAACACCGATACGTCCACCATTGTGTTGGTATGCTCCGAAGTGTTGTGCATCTGTTTTTTCAAGCAAAGCAAAACGACGGAATGAGATTTTTTCACCGATTGTAGCTGTTGCAGATACATATGCAGCTTCAAGAGTTTCACCTGAAGGCATTGTCAAAGCAAGAGCTTCTTCGTTGTTAGCTGGTTTTCCTTCAGCGATTACTTTAGCTGTTGCGTTTACCAAGTCAACGAATTGAGCGTTTTTCGCAACGAAGTCAGTTTCGGCATTTACTTCAACTACTGCTGCAACGTTACCGTTAACAAATACACCAGTCAAACCTTCAGCTGCAACACGGTCAGCTTTCTTAGCTGCCTTCGCCATACCTTTTTCACGAAGCAATTCAATCGCTTTTTCGATGTCACCGTCTGTTTCTACAAGCGCTTTTTTAGCGTCCATAACACCGGCACCAGATTTTTCACGCAACTCTTTTACAAGTTTAGCTGTAATTTCTGCCATTTTGATTCTCCTATATTTTTTAAAAATAGGAGAGCTGGGCTAGGCCCCGCCCTCCTAGGTAATTACTATTTATATGAATTAAGCGTTGTCGCCTTCTACAACTTCAACGATTTCTTCGATTGAGTCAGCTTGAGCTTCTGAAGCTGCAAATTCTGCTTCAACTGCTGCTGCGTCTTCACCTTGACGTCCTTCGATGATAGCGTCAGCCAATTTAGCTGTGATCAATTTAACAGCGCGGATAGCGTCATCGTTAGCTGGGATGATTACATCGATATCGTCTGGGTCAGTATTTGTGTCAACCATCGCTACAACTGGGATACCCAATTTTTTAGCTTCTTTAACAGCGATTTGTTCTTTATGTGGGTCAACTACGTACATTACATCAGGGATACGAGGCATGTCTTCGATACCACCCAAGAATTTTTCAAGACGTGCACGTTGTTTGTTAAGAAGTGCAACTTCTTTCTTAGGAAGAACGTCGAAGATTCCTTCTTCTTCCATACGTTTGATTTCTTTCAAACGAGCGATACGTTTTTGGATAGTTCCCCAGTTAGTAAGAGTTCCACCCAACCAACGGTGGTTGATGTAGTATTGACCTGAACGTTCTGCTTCTTCTTTAACAGCGTCAGCAGCTTGTTTTTTAGTACCAACAAACAATACAACTGCATCGTTAGCTGCAGCATCACGCATAAAGTCGTATGCTTGGTCAGCGTATTTTACAGTTTGTTGCAAGTCGATAACGTGGATTCCGTTACGCTCAGTGAAGATGTACTTAGCCATCTTAGGGTTCCAGCGACGAGTTTGGTGACCAAAGTGTACACCAGCCTCAAGAAGTTGTTTCATTGAAATTACTGCCATGAGTATTTCTCCTTTTTGTTTTTTTCCTCTCCTCGACTTCAACTTGCAAAACGACCCGAGGGCAACAGTCTCACAATTCATCAAGAATGAGTATTATCGTTTACACGACAAGTTTCATTTTATCACATTTTAGCCATATTTTCAAGTGGTTTTGATATATTTCGGCCTTGCTTTCGATAAAAAATAATAAAAGAGACTCGCATCGAGCCTCTTCGTTTCATTCATTAGTTTGGATAGATGTAAGTAACATAACCTTCAGAAGTTGTAGTTGGGTTGAACCATCCACGTTTGTTACCGATTGTACGATTTCCACCATAGTTTGATTCTGATACTTGAATGCTAGTTGATGATGAAACTGCTGTAACAACCGCTACGTGTCCATATCCACCGTCATTCCAACATGCAATCGCACCAACTTGTGGAGTTGATCCAGTACGGAATCCTGCAGCTGCTGCACTTGTAGCCCACTGCGCTCCGTTACCCCAGTAATCTCCAGCCCAAGGTGCTAATGTTTTAGCTCCCCAAGTACATTCACCAGTTGGATAACTTGAAGCATTTGTACTGTATGTTGGACGTTGTCTAGTTGGAGTCGGAGCAGGTGCTGGAGTGTAGCTTGAATCATCATCTGATGAAGAGCTTGAAGTTGCTTGCACTTGATCTGAAAGTGTTGTATTTCCAGAAGCAACAACTGATTGTTGTTGGCTTGTTTGACGTGCTTTATAAGCCGCTTCTGCTTCGGCTGCTGCTTTCGCTTCTGCCTCTGCTGCTGCTTTTTGTTCCAATAAAGTAGCTTTATCGCTTTCTGCAGTAGCTTTCTCTGCAGCAAGGTTTAACTCAGCAACTTTCAACTCTGCTTGTTTTGTTGTCAATGCTTGTGCATCGTCAGCAAGCGTTTGTTGGTTCGCAATGACAGTGTTGATTGCTTCATTGTTTGCAACCTGTTTTTCAGCGATAGATTTCTTATCAGCTTTCTGTTGTTCCAACATTTTGTTGTTAGCTGATACAATCTCGCTCATTGCTGCAACACGTGAAATAGCTTCTGTAATTGATTTTGAGTTTACAATTGTATTGATATAGCTAGTTGCAGCACCGTTTGTTTGTGCACTACGTGCTTGTTTTTCCAAAGATTCATTACGAGCAACAATGTTCTTAGAAAGCTCTGTAATTTCTCCTTCAAGTTTTTTAGATTCAGCTTGTAGAGTTTCGTTCTCAGCTTCCAAGTTTGTTTGTTGAGTTTGGATAGCTGTAACTTGCGTTTGGATTTCATCTACTTGTTTTTGAGCTTCTTTTTGTTGAGATGTCAAATTACTAATCTTACTATCTTGAGCAGCAATTTTTTCATCAGTTGTTTCAGCATGAACAGTTGTTAATACCGCCGCTTGTGAAACCAATACTGTACTTAACAAAAGTGACGCTAAGATTTTTTTCTTCATATTATGTAGATACTCCTTCTATTTAAGACATTACTAGTATACCAAAAAAAGACATAATAAATATTACGCCTTTGTTACATTTTTATTTCTTTCTTATAGATAACATTTTTCAAAAATATATTGGAAAACAAGCATCCATAAAAAGTTTAAAATCATTGATGGGACAAGGCTATAGACGATGAAAACTGGCATCGATTCTACTGTAAACCCCATAGCAAGAGCGAGGAGATAGCTCCCCATATCAAATAGGAAACTCATCACAACTATTGTTAACATTCTTGTCCAACGGTTTAGCAAAATTACACTATTAAATTTATGGAGTGAAGCACCTATTAAGATAAATAGAAGCGTCGCAATTCCTATCAAGTGGAAAAAATAGATATCGTACACCAAACCCACTATACAGCAATAAGCTAGATAGAGATATTCTGAAACCTCTATTGTCTCAAACAAGAGAAATAAAAACAGAAAATGACTTGCTAAATGAAAGTGAGGGAAGAAGGATCCCGCTAATTGTCCAATATGTGCATCAATTAGTACGACAAAAGGGAGTAAAAAGAAAATACCAATTTGTTTTAACAGTCTCATTGCTAATTCCCCACTAACTCTACCACATGAAGATTTTTGGTGTCAGCACTTAACTTTACTGTTACTTCCTTTGTTAGATAATCACTGCTGTGTGTTGTAGCAACAACCTCGCCAACAGGAATATCCTTAACATTAAAGTTTCCGAGCCCCCCTGTCGTCACCTTGTCTCCCGCGCTAATTTCACTGTTACTATTTAATTGGCTAATTTTAAGCAGTTCTGACTCCTTATCATAACCAACGATAATCCCGTAAATTTCAGTAGAGCCATGCAGGATTTTAACAGAAATTTTGTCTGAATTTTCGGTATTTGTCAATAGATTGACCGTTGTTGAATGATCCTCCACCTTTGAAACACTACCAATCAAGCCCCCGTTTGCAATGGCCAACATATTTTCAGAAGCTCCTTTTGAACTTCCCGCATCAATTGTTAACTCTTGTTTCCAAGATACTGGAGCTCGCATAATCACATCTGCTGCAATGGTTTTTGTAGCCTGCAATTTTGACTTCATATCCAGCAACTGACGTAATTGTTCATTTTCATTTTTTAAACTTTCTGATTGATTAGACTCCACCTCTAGTTGATAGAGCTGTTTTTTTAGACTCTCATTTTCATTGTAAGTCTGCGTCAAATGTCCCAAATCCGATTTGAAAGTATCAAACCACTGAAAGGGTTTTTGAACAATTCTATCTACTAAGGAAATCCCATCTCCTAGTTTCGTCACAATAGCGCTTGAATAGGTTGTCACTAATAGAACAGAAACTGCCAGAACTGTGACAAAAACGATGATTAGATATTTTGATTTTTTAAAACGGTTCATATTCCTACCTTTATACTAAAAACCTGCTACTGTGAGCTTCTTATCAATCCTACAAACCTACTAAGATTTTAAGAAAAATAAGAAACATCCCAGTATCAAAATCACAAGAATTGCCAGTGTATCCTTTTGACTCCATCTCAATTGTCTATACTGACTTCTACCCTTTCCTCCCTGATAACCACGCGCTTCCATCGCTATTGCCAATGAATCTGCACGCTTTAAGCTCGTCGCAAAAAGAGGAATTAAAATTGGAATCATAGCCTTTACTTTTTGAACGATGCTGCCTTCGCCAAAGTCAACTCCACGGGCTTTCTGAGCATTCATAATTCGCGTCGTGTCATCCATCAATGTTGGAACAAAACGCAAACTCATTGATAACATGAGGCCAATTTCATGAACGGGAACTTTCACACGTTTTAGCGGTGCTAAAAGAGCTTCAACTGCGGTTGCCAGACTCAAAGGCATGGTCGTTAATGTTAGCAAGGTTGAAAAGAAAATAATCAACACAAAACGACAGAAAATGATTCCTGCTTGTTGCAAAGCATAATCCGTTATTCTTATAAAAGAAAACTCAAATAGGACATTTCCACTTGAAATGAAAAAGAGCTGAAAAAGAGTCGTAAAGGCGATCAAAAAGAACATGGATTTTAATCCCTGAACGAAAAATGAGAGAGAAACGCCCGATAATGCGATAAATATACCTGTCGCTACAAACAGAACGAGATTGGTGAGAGGATTATTGGCCCAAAATACAATCAAAATCAGCAGGATCATGGCAAGCAATTTACTACGTGGATCCAAGCGATGAATGATGGAATCTCCTGGTATATAACGCCCTAAAATCATACTATCCATTTAGCGACTCCTTAAACTCCTCTATCTTGATTGGCAGTTTTTTAAAAGCTACACCTCTATCTGCCAAACGCTTACAAAAGGCTGTGATTTTAGGCACACCTAACTGTACCTTTTCCATAGAGGCTACATCTTGAAAGACATCACTTGGTTTGCCACTTTTGACCAAACGCCCCTTTTCCATAACATAAACCTGATTAGCATATGCAGCTACATCATCCATCAAATGCGTTACCAGAACGATTGTCATTCCAGAAAGGTGGAGTTCTTTAAACAAGGTCATCAATTCTTTTCTGCCCAAAGGATCAAGCCCTGCTGTCGGCTCATCCAAAACCAAAACAGTTGGCTCCATCGCTAGCATACCTGCTATAGCCACACGTCTCATCTGGCCACCCGAAAGTTCAAACGGGCTACGCTCAAAGAGTGACTCATCGATGCCTACCAAGGCTAACTTTTCACGCGCAATTTTCTTGGCCTCTTCCTCAGAAACTCCAAAATTTTGCGGTCCAAATGCAACATCTTTCAAAACAGTCTCTTCGAAAATCTGATTTTCAGCAAATTGAAACACTAGACCAACCTGCTTTCGAATCTGACGAATTTCTTTATTGGTTGATGTAGGGGTAATGACAGTATCAAAAACTCGAACAGAACCCTTACTTGGTACCAATAGGCCATTTAAAAGCTGTAAAATCGTTGATTTCCCACTACCTGTGTGCCCTACCAAAGCCGTATAGGAACCATCCTCAATCGTCAAGGAAACATCAGTCAAGGCTGATGAAGATAGGGGAGTCCCCTCTTGATAGGTAAAGCTCACATTTTCTAGAGTAATTCCCATAACTTGTCCTCTAGCTCTCTTTCTGTCAAATAGCCATCCGGCAACTGATAGCCAGTCTCTCTCAAAGAGCCTCTCAATTGATTAGCAAAAGGCTCATCTAACCCTATCTGGTCAAGGTCATCCCGAGAAAAAAGTTCTCTTGGGCTACTGGTTGACTCCACTTGGCCTTTTTTCATGACCAAGACACGGTCACTCATCGCAACTTCCTCTAAATCATGTGTAATGGAGACGACTGTCATCTGGTGGTCTTTTCGAATCTCTTGAACTGTCTGAATCAGTTCTCTGCGTCCCTCAGGATCCAACATACTTGTAGCCTCGTCCAAAATCAAAATAGCTGGTCTCAGGGCAACAACTCCCGCAATAGCCACACGCTGTTTTTGTCCACCAGATAAACGAGCTGGTTCTCTATTCTTAAAGTCCAGCATCCCTACCAACTCCAAAGATTCGGCCACTCTCTTCTTCATTTCTTCACGAGGAAGTCCCTGATTTTCTAAACCAAAGGCAACATCATCTTCAACAGTCGCCCCCACAAATTGGTTATCTGGATTTTGAAAAACCATACCAATTTGTCGACGCAAGTCCCAAACATTCTCAGAGGACAACAATTGCCCATCTATCCAGATTTCCCCAGACTCTGCTTCAAGCAATCCATCAATCAAACGGATAGTTGTCGATTTCCCACTCCCGTTATGACCTACAATCGAAAGCCATTCTCCCCGTTTCACGTGAAACGAGACATTATTAACATCATAATGATCCTGGTCTTCCTTATAACGAAAAGACAGATCTTTTACTTCAATAATCGATTTCATTTTGAACCAAATGTTCCTTTGAATACATGAGCGCTACCCTTAAAATAATCATAACCAGAGTAGATAGTGAAAAACAAAGCGATATAAAGCAACAGCTGACCAATTAAATTCCAATGTAAGAGCAAAAAGATAATGGCAAACATCTGACTAAAGGTCTTGATTTTCCCTGGCATAGCTGCTGCTAGAACTGTCCCTCCCGTCTCAACAAGCAACAAGCGCAAGCCTGTCACCGCAAGTTCACGACAAATGATAATAGCAACAACCCAAGCTGGAGCCATACCTAACTCAATTAACATGATAAAAGCTGACATAACCAACAGCTTATCAGCCATCGGATCTGCAAATTTTCCAAAATTGCTGACTACATTCCATTTACGAGCAAGGTAGCCATCAAGATAATCCGTTACACTAGCAACTGCAAAAATTATCGCTGCTAGCAAATGACCGCCTTGTGAATGGCCCAAAGTCAAAATAAGAATAAAGAGAGGTATAAAGAGAATTCTACCAATAGTTAATACATTAGGAATTTGTTCTTTTTTCATTGATTTTTCCTTAATCTGTAGTAAATGTAAGTGTTACAGTTCCAGTCTGAGTTGTCAGCTTCGAAGTATCAATCGTTTGATTGTCCACAGTCACAGTAACTCCCTTCACTACACCTAAAGTAATGGCAACGGGATTCTTAGTTGAAACTGTTGTTTTTGCATTCTTATTGTCTGCGGATAGTGTCACACCACCCTCCAGCTCACTTCCTGAAACACTAACCCAACTAGCTTCATCTGAAACTGCCAATTGAACAGTAGCGGTTTCCTTATTCGTTTTATACCGAGCTTCAATGCGGTTTCCTTCGCCTGACACTGTAATAGTTGATTCCGTAGTAGAAGACGAGCTAGACGTCTGACTACTAGAAGATGAACTAGATGAGGTGGTTGAACTAGTCGAGCTCACAACACTATAATTAGCTGAAGAAGGACTTGGCTGAGTTTGGATGTAGTTCCAGACATAGTAAGTGACAAAAATTAAAATTGACAAAGCAAATAGGACGAAATAAAACAAGGGGAGATAAGACGTTTTTTTCTTATTTGACCGTCTGCGACCAGACAAGTCTTCTTCATCGACATCTACCTCTTCATAAGTGATCATACTACCTGAATCATATGCATCCAAAACAATTCTTTCATCTAACTCTACTGCCCAGGCATATTTTCTTAAAAAAGAACGAGCATAGAAGGTACTAGGAAGTTGATCAAAATCATCTGCCTCCATAGCTTCTAGAAAATGCAACTGAATTTCAGTTTTTTCCTGCAATTCTTCTAAACTCAATCCCTGGTTAATTCTAGCTAAACGTAGAACATCGCCAATTGTTTTTTTTCTCATACGTACCATTCCTTCTTTCTAGTATTAGTTATCTTTTAAGCTGGAAAGATTGTAAAATCAACTAGATCACCATTATCAATCAAACGATGTCCAGCTTCTAGAACATCCTCCAAAGTAATTTCCTGTAAAATTTTCGGAAAATCAAAAATTGTTTCTCCGCGATCCATCGGATCGTATTGAGTTGCAATAAATTCCAAAGAGTTCATGCTACTGAAAAACTCACCAAACATCTCACTCTTAACAAGATCTAAATGCTCCTCGGTAATATCCGCATCACTACTAAACTGACGAATCGCTTTACGAAATTGATGTGACAGAGAAACAGGCTCTTTGGTGTCCATTGTCAATATCACAAAATGAAAGCGACTATTGACTTCAACCTCAAGTGACAAAGACGCGTCTAACTTCCCAGACTCATATAACCTTTGAAAACGATCAGAAGTCCAACCAAACATCATCGTAAATAGTAATTTCAATAAAATATTGTAACGATAAGACTCAGCTTCTGCTATTTGCCCATTACCTCTAATCGCAACAGCAAGTTTTGGTGAAGAAACTTCCATCCGAAGACTATCTGTTTGCTTCACAGGCTGTAAGGGTAGTTGCTCTTTTGTAACTGTAAACTGTTCTAGAGTCTTCTTTTCCTTTTTCGAAAAGTATTCCTCAACAACTTTTACATCAATATTTCCAACTAAAAACAGTGACATGTTGACAGGTTTGTAAAAGTCTGTAAAGTTCTCTTTTAAATTTGAAACTTGAATCTCAGAAATTGATTTTTCACTTCCAACTATATCTGTTGCTAAAGGAGTATCAGGATAAAGGTTGGCTAATGTTGCAAAAAACAAACGTGAGTCTGGATCATCTTGGTACATTTCTCGTTCTTGCTGGATAATAGCCTGTTCCCTAAAAACAGACTCTTCTGTAAAATGAACATCTCCAACTAACTCATCTAGCAAATCTAAATTCTCTAATAGATGGTCAATTGTTGAAAAAAGATAGCTGGTCTTAGTAAAGCTTGTAAAGGCATTACTGTCCGCACCTAATCGAGTAAAAGCAGCCATTATATCCTCAGAATTTTCTCTTTCAAACAATTTATGTTCAAGAAAATGTGCAATTCCTGCTGGATGATGACGTAAACCTTTTTCCAAACTTGTATAAGTTGCATCTACAGAACCAAATTGAACTGTTACAATCCCATAAACCTCATTGAAATCTTGCTTAGGGAGTAAAGAAACTGTCAACCCATTTGACAATTGTGTTTTGTAGACTGTTTCCTTTACAGCAGGATAGTATTTTTCCTCAAAAGTAACCTTTGTCATTCTACTCCTTCCATAAAGTAAATCGCTTGTAACTTTAAACTGTTGGCAGCTTTACATACAGCTTCTTTCTCAACATTCTCTAATTTTGCCACCAATCGATCCATATCAAAGCTTGATTTTCCAAATAGAGCATTCAAATAGACTCTTTCAACTAGGGTCTGTTGATTATCTTGAGCCATCAACAAAGATCGTCGAATCATCTCCTTTGTTTGTTCAAGCTCAAAATCTGTAAAGTTACCCTTTTTCAGATCTAGCAATTGATGATTCATCATTTTTCTAGCCTGATTTCGATTTTCTCTATCAATACCCGCATACATCCTTAACAGACCACTAAACAAATCCAATTGACTAGAGACTGTGTAGGCTATTCCAGCATTTTCACGAACGTTTGTAAAAAGTTTTGAATGTGCAAATTCACCTAACAAACCATTCATCACAAGCATGGGCAAATGCTCATCATCACCATATTTTACAGGAGAATGATAGCCTAATTCCAAAATAGATTGCCCAACATTCCTCTGAAACATTCCTTCTCGTAGAACATTCGAATAAGATTGATGGTACTGGATAGTGACGCCGTTCTCTCTAGCTGTAAAGGGTAATGATTTCAGTGATTCTGTAATTTCTACTTCGTTGAAGTCACCTAAGAAAAAGAAATCAATACGATCATTTTTCAGAGCATTTTGAAAGCACGTGTAGCTACTTTCCGGAGACTCATTTGAAATGCTATTTCGTAAATCACTGTATCTCAATTGAAGACGCTCATCATGGAAGAACAAGCTATCCAACTCCTTATGAGCAAAATAAAATGAATCATCCATATCAGTAGCTAAACTAGCCAATAACTGTTTTCTTTCAATTTCAAATAGGGCTGGCTCAAAAGCACTATCTTGAGCTAAGGGAGCAAATAAAGTCTGTTTCACCAATTCCAAAATTCGAGAAGTCAAGACATTTTTTTTACTCAAGAACTCATCTCGCACGTAGGTAAATGTTAAGTCAAGAATATGTGCCTGTCCTCTACGATAAGCACTTGTGGAAATATCTGTTCCATATAAACTTGCCAAGTATCTGCGAAATGCTTGTGATGTGGGATAAGCTTTATTTGCCGTCTCCAACATACTTGCACTTAACATGCGTCCTGCTATTGTCTCAAGAGATAAGGGAGCAGTAAAACGAATAGTGATTTTATTTGTTTTAAACTTTTTGGATTGAACAAAATGTGCTGAAATTCCAGGCACTAATTCCATACCTTACCTCCTTACATATAGAGTTCTATTATACCACGAAAATCAAAATTTTTCTTGTTCTCTTTATAGCTTTAAAGAGTAAAACCGTTTTCATTTCAACTAACTTTCCTTCAGCTATTTCAAGGAAAATATGGTATAATACCAAAGATTGAGGTGAATTATGGAATACAAATTATTTGAAGAATTTATTACGCTCCAAGCCCTCCTAAAAGAACTTGGAATTATACAAAGCGGTGGTGCTATCAAATCCTTTTTAATAGATCATCAAGTTTACTTTAATGGCGAGTTAGAAAGTAGACGTGGGAAAAAAATCCGTATTGGAGATACGATTGACATTCCTGATTTAAAGATTGACCTCACCTTGACACAACCAAGTTTAAAAGAGCAAGAAGAGTATCAAGCAGATAAGATTGAGAAAGAGCGAATTGCTAAACTTGTCAAAGAGATGAATAAAGGTATCAAGAAAAAAAAACAAAAAACTTCTTCATCGCCTAAAACCAAACAAGTTCCACGTTTTCCAGGAAGATAACCATGTGGCTCCAACATTTAACAATTAAAACCTTTCGAAACTACAAAGAGGCAAAAATTGATTTCAATCCAAAATTAAATGTCTTTCTAGGTCAAAATGCACAAGGAAAAACCAATATTCTAGAAGCAATCTATTTTTTAGCCTTAACACGTAGTCATCGGACTCGTACAGATAAAAATCTCATTCATTTTGATAACGAGCAACTCCATCTTTCTGGCTTTCTACAGAAAAAAACAAGCTCTATCCCTCTAGAAATTGATTTAACACCAAAAGGGCGTGTGACTAAGATCAATCACTTAAAACAAGCTCGCCTATCAGACTATATCGGACATATGAATGTTGTCCTCTTCGCACCTGAAGATCTCCAGCTAATTAAAGGAGCACCCTCTGTCCGTCGAAAGTTTATAGACATTGAACTGGGACAAATTAAACCAATCTACTTGTCAGACTTGTCAAACTATAACCATATACTCAAGCAGAGAAATACTTACCTAAAATCCAGCCAAAAGATTGATGAAACATTTCTGTCAGTCTTAGATGATCAGTTAATAGATTATGGTTGTCGCGTTATAAAGCATCGGATAAAATTCATTAAAGACTTAGAGAAATTTGGCCAAAAAAAACACTTAGAAATTTCAAATAAATTAGAAGAACTGTCAATATCTTATCAATCATCTGTCAACTTCACTAATGAAGAACAGCTAACAAGTTCCTTTAAAATTGCTTTAGATAAAAGCAGATCCAGAGATTTATTTAAAAAGAATACTGGAGTTGGCCCTCATCGAGATGATATTTCTTTTTATATCAATGGTATGGATGCTAGTTTTGGAAGCCAAGGTCAACATCGTAGCCTTGTTCTTTCTATAAAACTGGCGGAAATTGAGCTAATGGAAAGTATTACCAATGAGTCTCCGATACTACTGCTTGATGATGTTATGAGCGAACTTGACAATACACGGCAACTAAAATTACTAGAAACCATTTCTCAATCTATCCAAACCTTTATTACAACAACAAGTTTAGACCACTTACAAAACTTGCCAGAAAACCTTAGTATTTTCAACATTCAAAATGGTAAAATTTCTGTAAATCAACATTGACAACTTTGTAAATCATAACCACCCGTCTAACGGGTGGTTTGCA